>NZ_CAUPYL010000196.1:0-4746 GCF_963515265.1 uncultured Frigoribacterium sp. | reverse complement strand
GCCGAGGAGCGCGCCGCGGCCGCGGCCGGCACCCCGGCCGCCACCTTCGGCTTCCCCGTCTAGCGCGCGGCCGCCGTCGAGCCGACCTCCCGGCGCTCAGTCGCCGCGCCGCACCTGCTTCACATAGCGGTAGACCGTGGGCTCGGACACGTGCAGCGCGTCGGCCACCTGCGCCACCGCGCCCTTGAGCAGGAACACCCCCGCCCGCTCGAGCTCGCGCACGGCGGCGACCTTCTCGTCGGGCGTCATGCGGTGCGGCTCGACGCCCTGCGCCGCGACGATCCGGGCCACGCCGTCGAGCGCGAGCTCGTCCACGTTCGTGCTGAGCCGCTCGACGACGCCGGCCGACGAGGCAGAACGGGCACCGTCGCCGGTGCCGCCCGCGCCGCCCGCACCCTCCAGCCCTGCACCGGCGCCCCCCGCGCCTGCCGCCTGCGCGCCCTTGACGAGGCCGGTCGTCGCGGTGATCGCCGCGAGCAGGTCGCGGGCCCGGGTCAGCGGCTCGTCGTCGATGTTGAGGCAGAGCATCCCGACGACGACGTCGCCGCCCGCGTCGCGGATGAAGAAGGTCGACGAGCGGAACGTGCCGCCGGTGCGCGACTCCGCCAGGTAGTTCGCGAGGTAGTCGCGGTCGTCGTGCTCGTGGTTCTGCAGCACCTTGAGCACGAGGTCGGTCGCGGGGCCGCCGACGCTGCGGCCGCTGACGTGCCCGTTCGTGAGGGCGACGATCGAGCGGCTGAGGTCGCTCGTGTCGTGCAGCACGATCTCGGTGCGCGGGCCGAGCAGCTCGGCGAGGAAGTCCATCAGCGGCAGGTACGGCCCGAACTCGGTCCGGAGCACGCGGCTGCGGTCGACCACGGTGGCGCTGCTGGCTGTCGTCATGGGCCCCAGGTTACCGGTGTGTAACAGATTCGTCGCATTGTGATAATTTTCTCTCATCATGCCGAGAGATCGGCTAGCTTCCGATGACCGACGACGCTCACGAAAGGCTCGACCATGACCCGATCGACCACCACCAGGCCCCGCCTCCGCCCTGCCCTCTGGGGCTCCGTCGCGACGGGCGCCGTCCTGGCCCTCACGCTCACCGCGTGCGGCGGCCCGAGCGCCCCGCAGCCCGGCGACGCGACGGGCGACGCCTCGTCGTCGGCGTCCTCGACGATCCCCGACACGAGCGCGCTGCTCGACGCCGTCGAGGTCGACGACGCGCTCGCCTCGCAGCTCCCCTCCGACATCGCCGACGCCGGCACCCTCTCGGTCGGATCGAACGTGCAGTCCGCGCCGAACAACTTCTACGCGGCCGACGGCTCGACCGTCATCGGCTCCGACCACGACCTGATCACGGCGATCGGCAAGAAGCTCGGCCTCGAGGTCGAGTACCAGAACCAGGACTTCGGCTCGCTGATCACGAGCCTCCAGTCCGGTCGCGTCGACGTCACCATCGCCGCGATGAACGACACCGCCGAGCGCCAGCAGGCCATCGACTTCGTCGACTACCTCACCTCGGGCATCACCCTGATGGTGCAGAAGGGCAACCCGGCCGACATCACCGGCCCCGACACCCTCTGCGGCAAGACCATCGCGGTCGTCACCGGCACCAGCCAGCAGGAGTTCGCCGAGGCGACGAGCACCCAGTGCGAGTCGGACGGCGAGGAGCCGCTCGAGATCACCGTCACCGACAGCGACGCCCAGAACCAGACCCAGCTGCGCACCGGCCGCATCGACGCCATCGTCAACGACCTGCCGAGCGCCGTCTACATCTCGAAGACCGCCCAGGACGGCCAGGCCTTCGAGGTCGTGCCCGGCGACGTCATCGACGGCGCGCCCTACGGCATCGGCGTCAACAAGGACGACCCCGAGCTGCGCGACGCCATCGCCGCGGCGCTCGACTCGCTGATCGAGGACGGCACCTACGGCGAGGTCCTCGACGCCTGGGGCATCACCTCCGGCAGCGTCACCGAGGCGACCGTCAACGGGGGCAAGTAGCCGTGACGGAGCCCGCATCGCGGGCCGGGGCCGACACGGTCGACCCGGCCCGCGCCTCCTCGGCGGGGCGCGAGCTGCTGCCGCAGGTGCGCCTCAAGCACTGGGGCCGCTGGGTGAGCGCGGCGGTCATCGTCGTGGTGCTCGTCGCGCTCGCCTACGGGGCGTCGCAGGGCGACATCGCGTACGGCGACATCCCGTACTACCTGATCTCGCCGATCATCCTGCAGGGCCTCGTCGGCACCCTCGTGCTCGCGGTCGTCGCGCAGGTCAGCGCCGTCGTGATCGGCGTCGTGATCGCCCTGATGCGCATCTCGAAGAACCCCGTGGCGCAGGCCTTCGCGGCCGGCTACACCTGGCTGTTCCGCGGCCTGCCCGTGCTGCTGCAGATCCTGCTCTGGTACAACCTGGCGCTGATCTTCCCGCGGCTGACCGTCGGGGTGCCGTTCACCGACGTGGTGTTCCTCGACGTCAGCACGAACGACGTCATGACGACCTTCGTCGCCGCGTTCCTCGGGCTGGCCCTCAACGAGAGCGCCTACATGGCCGAGATCGTGCGGGCGGGGCTGAAGAGCGTCGACCGCGGCCAGATCGAGGCGGCGCAGTCGATCGGGCAGACCCCGATGCAGCGCATGGCCCGCATCGTGCTGCCCCAGGCGATGCGCATCATCATCCCGCCGACCGGCAACGACTTCATCAACATGCTCAAGGGGACGGCGATGGCGTCGGTCATCGGCTACCTCGAGCTCATCAAGGCCGCGAACAACATCTCGTCGTTCAACCTCCAGGTGATGGAGACGCTCATCGCCGCCGCGATCTGGTACATGGTCATCGTCAGCGTCGCGAGCGTCGGCCAGTTCTACCTCGAGCGCAGCTTCGACCGGCAGGACCGCCGCCCCGGCGGCCCGCCGAACGCCCGCGCGCTGCGCCGCAAGGTCGCCGCCGACCTCGGCCGCGCCCCCCTCGTGAGGAGCACCCCGTGACCGCGACGCCCACCCCGACCGCAGGAGGCGCGGCGCCCGCCGCCGACGCCGCTCCCGTCCTCGAGGCCCTCGGCATCGGCAAGTCGTACGGCAGCCACGAGGTGCTGCGCGACGTCTCGATGACGGTGCGCAGCGGCGAGGTCGTCTGCATCATCGGCCCGTCCGGCGCGGGCAAGTCGACGTTTCTCCGCACGCTCAACCGCCTCGAGGAGCCCGACGCCGGCGAGGTCTGGGTCGGCGGCGAGCCGATGGGCTTCGAGCTGCGCGACGGCGTGCTGCACGAGCTGAGCGAGCGCAGGCTGTCCGCGCAGCGGGCACGCACCGCGATGGTGTTCCAGCACTTCAACCTGTTCCCGCACCTGACGGTGCTCGGCAACGTGCTCGAGGGACCGGTGCGCGTGCAGCGTCGATCCGCGAAGGAGGCGCGGGCCGAGGCCGTCGCGATCCTCGAGCGGGTGGGCCTCGGCGACAAGGTCGACGCCTACCCCGGTCAGCTCTCGGGCGGGCAGCGGCAGCGGGTCGCGATCGCGCGGGCCGTCGCGATGAAGCCGCTGTTCCTGCTCTTCGACGAGCCGACGTCGGCGCTGGACCCCGAGCTCGTCGGCGAGGTGCTCAAGGTGATGGGCGACCTGGCCCGCGACGGCATGACCATGCTCGTCGTGACGCACGAGATCCAGTTCGCCCGCGAGGTCGCCGACCGCGTCGTCTTCATGGCCGACGGCGGCATCGTCGAGCAGGGCCCGGTCGAGCAGGTGCTCGGCGCCCCGCGCGAGGCGCGCACGCGGCAGTTCCTCCAGCGGGTGCTGCAGTGACCTCGGACCACCCTGGGACGTCTGGTGCCCTCGACACCTACCTGTCGTCGTTCGCGGAGCCGGTGGGCTACCTCAACTTCGGCAGCTACGGACCGCCCTCCCGCGACGTCGTCGAGACGATCGGACGGCTCGCGGCCGCGGCGAGCGCCGGGGTCCCGTCGTCCGGCCTGCACGCCGAGGACGAGCGTGCCCTCGCCGCGGTCTCGCGCCTCACCGGCGTCGACCGGGCCGGCGTCGCCCTCGCGGGGAGCACCTCCCTCGGGCTGATGCAGGTCGCGTTCGGCCTGCCGCGCGGCGAGGTCGTCGTGAGCCAGGCCGAGTTCCCGTCGAACCTGTACGCCTGGTGGCGCTCGGAGGAGGCGGGACTCACCACGGTGCGGCACCTGCCCCCGGTGCCGGGGCAGCCGCTCGCGCCCGTGACGCCCGAGCGCGTCGCCGAGGCCGTCGGCCCGTACACGGTCGCCGTCGCGGTGAGCGCGGTCGACTTCCGCACCGGCACGGTCGCCGACCTCGCGGGCCTCCGGGAGGCCGCCGGCGACCGCCTCCTCGTGGTCGACGGCATCCAGGGCTTCGGCGTCCTCGACGCCGACTGGTCGCTCGCCGACGCCCTCGTCGTCGGCGGCCAGAAGTGGCTCCGGGCGGGCTGGGGCACGGGCTTCGTCGCCCTGTCCCCGCGGGCGCTCGACCGCCTCCGGCCGGTGCTCGGCGGCTGGACCGGCGTCGAGGGGCCGTCACGCTACGACGGCGTGCCGCACGCCGCCCTCTCCGGGGCCCAGCGCTTCTCGGTCACGAACGGCTCGCCGTTCGCCTCGGGCGCCCTCGCCACCGCCCTCGAGCAGCTCGAGCAGGTCGGCGTCGACGTCGTCGCGTCCCGGGTCGCCGACACGGCGGGCGACCTGGTCGCGCGCCTCGACGCCGCCGGGGTGCCCGTGCTCTCCCCCGTCGAGCGACAGCGCCGGGCCGGCATCGTC
>NZ_CAUPYL010000195.1:0-4748 GCF_963515265.1 uncultured Frigoribacterium sp. | reverse complement strand
CTGTCGGCCCGTGTCGAGCGTCGCGGGGTGCTCGCGCTGGCCCGACGGGACGCGCGTGCCGACCGGTCGTCGTCCGCCGGAGCCCCGGCCTCAGCTGCATCGGCCTCGCCGGCTCCCGTCTCGCGCCGTCTCGTCGCCGTCGTCAAGAAGGTCTCCGTCGTCGCGGTGCTCGTGGGCTTCGCCGCCAGCGGCACGCTGCCCCTCATCGCCGGCTCCGACCAGGAGGCGCAGGCCGCGGCCGGCGGCTCGGGCTTCGCCGCCGCCGCCTCCGCAGGCGGGCAGCAGCACCTCTCCGTCGACGCGACGGTCGTCCTGGACGACGTCGAGCGCGACGAGTACTCGGCGACGTCGATGATCGACGCTCAGACCCAGTTGCTCCGCAACGCGAAGGCGGCGAGCTCGAGCGAGTGGGACGGCCGGACCACCGCCTCCTACCTGGCCGACCCGCTCTACGACACCCTCGACCGCGACCAGGTGCTCGCCGTCGCGATGCAGTACATCGGCACGCCCTACGTGCACGGCGGCGAGGACCCGACCGCGTTCGACTGCTCGGGCCTGATCACGTTCGTGTACGCCCAGTTCGGCATCTCGCTGACGCACTACGTGCCCACGCAGGACACCGAGGGCACGCGGGTCTCGGCAGCCGACGCCGTGCCGGGCGACCTCGTCGTCTTCGACAACCTCGCCCACGACGGCATCTACGCGGGCAACGGGATGATCCTCGACGCGCCGAAGCCCGGCGGGTCCGTCAGCGTGCGGCCCATCTGGGACTCGCCGCACCACTTCGTGCGCATCGGCGCGTAGCGCGCCGCTCGCCGCCCGCATGCTGTGACGGATCGCACCGCGTTCCGTGCACTGCACCGCGTCTGGACACGGTGCAGTGCACGGAACGCGGTGCGGTGCGGTGCGCTGCGGGCGGCGTCGCGGCGCGGTCAGCTGCCCAGCTTGCCCGTGAGGCGGCCGTGGAACGAGCCGCTGCGCTCGTCGAGGCCGACGAACTCGACGGCGAGGCCGTGCGCCGCGAACTTCGTCTCGACCGAGTCGAGTGCCGCGACGCTCGAGGCGTCCCACACGGAGGCGCGGCTCAGGTCGACGAGGACGGTCGCGTCCGGACGCGACGCGGCGTCCGCCTCCTCGGCGAGGGCCGCGTCGTCGGCGTACGCGAAGTGCTCGACGAGGTCGTTGCTGCTGCCGAAGAACAGCGGGCCGACGACGTCGTAGCGGACGCGAGCGCGCGGGCGGGCGGAGCCGTCCGCATCCGGGACGGCGGCGGCCGCCGGCTCGACGGCGGGCGCCTCGACGGTCCGCTCGACCCGGATGACGTGCGCGATGCGCCGCGCGAACAGCACCATGGCGAGGAGCACGCCGACGGCGACGCCGATCGCGAGGTTGTTCGTCGCGACGACGACCCCCACCGTGACCACCATGACCAGTGTCTCGGGCACGGGCATGCGCCTCAGCGTCGACGGCCGGACGCTGTGCCAGTCGACGGTCGTGATCGCGACCACCATCATCACGGCGGCGAGGGCGACCATCGGGATCCGCGCCATCACCGAGCTGAGCCCGGTGACCAGCAGCAGCAGGAAGAGCCCGGCGGCGAGCGTCGAGACCCGCGTCCGTGCACGGCCGATCTTCACGTTGACGACGGTCTGGCCGATCATGGCGCAGCCCGCGATGCCGCCGTAGGCGCCCGCGGCGATGTTCGCGACGCCGAGGGCCCACGACTCCTTGCCCTTGTGCGAGGGCGTCTCCGTGATGTCGTCGACGAGCTTCGCGGTGAGCAGCGTCTCCATCAGGCCGACGAACGCGACGCTGAGCGCGGTGGGCAGGATGATGCCGAGGGTCTCCGGGCTGAACGGCACCAGCCACGGGGTGAGTCCCGGCAGGCCGCCTCCCATCGGTCCCTCGTCGCCGACGGTGTGCACGTCGGTGAGGCCCGCCGCCACGACGATGACGGTCACGACCACGATCGCGACGAGCGGTGCCGGGACGACGGTCGTGAACCGCGGCAGCAGCACGACGATCACGATCGTGAGGGCGAAGAGCGGGTAGACGATCCACGGCACGTCGACCAGGTGCGGCACCTGCGCGACGAAGATCAGGATGCCGAGCGCGTTGACGAAGCCGATCATCACCGAGCGCGGGATGAACCGCATGAGGCGGGCCAGGCCGGCCGTGCCGAAGACGATCTGGATGACGCCGGCCAGCAGCACGGTCGGCAGCACGTACTCGACGCCGTGGGTGCGCACGAGCGGCGCGATCACGAGGGCGACCGAGCCCGCGGCGGCGGTCACCATCGCGGGTCGGCCGCCGAGCAGCGACATCACGACGGCGAGCACGACCGATGCGACCAGGCTGACCATCGGGTCGACGCCGGCGATCACCGAGAACGAGATCACCTCGGGCACGAGGGCGAGGGTGGTGACGATGCCGGCCAGCGCCTCCCGGGTGAGGAGGTGCGGCGAGCGGAGCACCGCGCGCACGCTGTCGTCGGGACGGGCGGGCGCGACGGCGCGGGGCTGGGGGGAGTCGACGGTCACGGTGTGCTCCGGGTGGTGTGGTGAGAAGATCGGGGGACCGGCGACACTGCCGTGTGATCGACCCTACCCTCACGTGAGGGTAGAGATGGGCCAGTGAGCATGACGGACGCCGACGCACCGATGATGCAGATCGGCGAGCTCGCCGACCGTGCCGAGATGTCGCTGCGCACGATCCGGCACTACGACGAGGTCGGGCTGCTCACCCCCTCGGGGCGCAGCGACGGCGGGTTCCGCCTCTACACGGACGCCGACTTCTCGCGGCTGATGGTGATCCGACGCATGAAGCCGCTGGGCTTCTCGCTCGACGAGATGGCCGAGCTGCTGCGCGTCGTCGACGCCCTGGGGGAGGCGGACGCTGATGACGGCGCCGACGGCGCCGGGAGCGGAGGAGGCGCGGTGCCCGACACCCGCGCCCGTCTCGACGCCTTCATCGCGGACGCCGCCGAGCGCCGGGCCCGGCTCGAGCGACAGCTCGCCATGGCCGACGAGTTCCTGGAGCTGCTGCGCAGCCGCTGACGCGGTCCTGCGGGCCCGGCCCGCGCCTCCTGCGGGCTAGTCGCTGCGGCGCTCGACGAGGCCCTCGGCGAACGACGCCCACCACTCGCCGGCGGGCGGCCCGCCGTTGCAGGTGCCGTCGCTGATGCCCGGCGTCTTCACCCACAGGAACGCGTCGAGGCCCTTGCTGCCGCCGGTGACGTGCGGGTCCTGGCCCAGGCCGGCTCCCTCGGGGTTGCACCAGGTGCCGCGCCAGCCCTGGCCGTTCCGCGAGACGTCGATGACGTAGCGGCTGTCGCCGGTGAGCTCGCTGACCCGCTCGGCGTAGGCGCGCTCGTCGTCGACCGGGTAGAAGCTCGCGACGTTCGTGTAGAAGCCGCGGGCGCGGTCGATCCCGGCCTGCTCGAGGCGCTCGGCCATCTCCCGGGCAGGCACCCAGTTCGAGTTGCCGCCGTCGAGGTAGGCGGGCACCCCCGCGTCGGAGAACGCGGCCACCGACTCCCGGATCAGGGGGATCCTCTCCTCGGCGAGGTCGGGGCAGCGGGTGAGCATGCCGAGCGAGTCGGGCTCGACGATGACCACCGCGCGGTGGCCGCGCAGCGTGTCGGCGACGAGCTGGTTCCAGGCGGGGTAGTCGTCGGCCGCGAGGCCTCCGGCCGAGTAGTTGCCGCAGTCGCGATCGGGGATCGCGTACGTGACGAAGACAGGCGTCGCGTCCTGGATCTCGGCCGCCACGAGGTAGTCGGTGATCTCGTCGACGAGCGCGGCGTCGTCGTGGCCGTCGCCGAGCCAGAGGGCGACGGGGCGCTCGGCGATCAGCTCGGCGGCCCGGGCGGCGTCGGCGTCGCCGTCGGCCGTGAGGCGGTCCGCGGCCCGGGCGGCGAGGGAGTTCGGCTCGACCGCCAGGCCGCCGTCGAAGACGAGGGTGTTCGGGGCGGAGCGGATCGTGTCCGGGGTGATCGCGCCGAAGGGCCGCGGGGCTGCCTCCCCGGTGGGGGCAGGCGTGCCCGTCGCCTCGTCGGACGTGTCGTCGGTCGGGCCCGGGGTCGCCGTGGCGCCCGCCGTCGGGCCTGCTGCGTCACGGTCGGCGGAGGTGCACCCGCCCACGCCGAGGGCCGCGGCCACGACGAGCGTGCCGAGGGCGGTGCGGAGGAGGTGCGGCAGGCTGTGCGACATCGGGCCCGTTCCCGGGCGCCGTGGGGAGGGCCCCGACGATGGTGGACCTCCATGACAACACGGCGTGCGCCCGGGCACAGGGGGCCCTTCGGGGGACACCAGCTGTCCCCGGTGCGTGCGCCGGTTCCGCAAATGCCGACCACGAGAGCTGCTATCACGGGAAATCCGGTTGTTCTGAGGGTCTCGAGGGGCTCACGGTCGGCATCTGCGGAGCCGACGGGGCGGGCAGGGGTCATCCCTGCACAGGGGCGGGATGGTCCACACGTGTCGTGTACCGCTCACGGGGGGAGGTGCGGCGAGGAGGCGCTCGGTAGGGTGGACGGACCGCCGCGCCCGAGCAGCGTGACCACGACCGGCCCACCACCGGTCCTGCCGCCGCCACACGACGAACCGAGAACCATGCTCCGCCGCCCTGCCCCCTCGTCCGCCCCGCTCGCCGCCGCTCCCTCGTTCCGCGCCGGCGCCTCCCGCACCGCGTCGCGAGCGGCGATCGCCGCCCTGCTCGTCGTGGGCCTCGCGGCCGTCCCCGTGCTGGCG
>NZ_CAUPYL010000194.1:0-4750 GCF_963515265.1 uncultured Frigoribacterium sp. | reverse complement strand
CGGCAGGGTGCCGCACCGCCCCTCCTCGACGCTGGTCGGGCCGTGGCCCGGGGGACGGGTCAGGCCCGGTGGGCGCCGTCCCCGTGGTGCCGGGTCGACGTCTCGGCGTCGACGGGCGCCTCGGCCGCGACGTGCGACACGGCTTCCGACGAACCCGAGCCCGAGCCGGACCTGGACACGGACCCGGACCCCGCACCGCCGTCAGCGCCCGCAGCCGGGTGCGACCGCTCGAGCGACGCGCCCTCCACGTCGACGTCGGGCAGGATGCGGTCGAGCCACTTCGGGATCCACCACGCGGCGTCGCCGAGCAGGTGCATCACCGCGGGGATCAGCAGCAGGCGGACGACGAACGCGTCGACGAGCACGCCGAGGGCGAGCCCCAGGCCGATCGACTGGATCATCACGGAGTTCGAGAAGACGAAGCCCGAGAAGACCGCCGCCATGATCAGTGCCGCGGCGATGACCACGGTCCGCCCGGCGTGGACGCCGCGCTGGACGGCGAGGCGCGCCGGCGACCCGTGGGCGTACGACTCGCGCATGCCGCTGACGAGGAACAGCTGGTAGTCCATCGCGAGCCCGAACAGCACCCCGACCATGAGGATCGGCAGGAAGCTGAGGATCGGGCCGGGGTCGTGCACCCCGAACACCGGCCCCAGCCAGCCCCACTGGAACACCGCGGTGACGCCGCCGAACGCGGCGAACAGCGACAGGACGAAGCCGAGCGTCGCGGTCACCGGCACGAGGATCGACCGGAACACGAAGATCAGGATGATCAGCGACAGCCCGACGACGACGAGCAGGTACAGCGGCAGGGCCGCGGCCAGCTTCTCGCTGACGTCGATGTTGCCGGACGCGTTGCCGGCCACGCCGAGGGACGAGACGCCCTCGACGTCGAGCGCGCGCAGGTCGCGGACCAGCTGCTCGGTCGACTCGGCCGTCGGCCCGCCCTCGGGCACGACCTGGAACGCGAGCAGGGTGTCGTCGTCCGAGGCGCCGATCGGCGCGATCGCGGCGACGTCGTCCTGGGCGGCCAGCTCGGTGCCGACGCGCACCTGCTCGGCCACGAGGTCGTCGTCCGAGACGGCCTGGTCGAGGTCGGCGACGACGAGCAGGGGGCCGTTGACGCCCGCCCCGAACTTGTCCTCGACGATCTTGTACGCCTGGTAGGCGCTCGACTCGACCGGCTCGGACGAGCCGGCCGGGAGGCCGAGGCGCATCGACAGCGCCGGGATCGCGACGATCAGCAGCACCACGACCCCGCCGATCAGCGTCAGCACGGCACGGCCGGTGCCCATCGGCTTCGACGGCACCTTCACGGCCCCGGTGCGGCCGACCGCGGCGCGCGCCTTCTTCGTGAGGATGCGCGGGCCGACGAGGCGCAGCAGCGCCGGCGTCAGCGTGATGGCGATGAGGATGGCGACGAACACGCAGACCGCGCCGACGGTGCCCATCAGGCCGAGGAACGGGATGCCCGTCAGGTTCAGCGCGAGCAGGGCGATGAGCACGGTCGAGCCGGCGAACACGACGGCGTTGCCGGACGTGCCGTTGGCCAGGCCGATCGACTCCTCGAGCGGCACGCCCGCCTTCAGCTGCGTGCGGTGCCGGTTGAGGATGAACAGCGAGTAGTCGATGCCGACCGCCAGGCCCAGCATCACCCCCAGCACCGGCGTGACCGACAGCATCTCGACGGCGCCCGAGAGCGACAGCGACGCGAGCACGCCGACGCCGACGCCGACCAGGGCGTTGACCAGGGGCAGTCCGGCGCCGATCAGGGTGCCGAGCATGACGAAGAGGACGACGGCCGCGATCAGCACGCCGGCGATCTCGCCCGGACCGAAGATCTCGGGGATCGTGGAGGCGATGTCGTTGGAGACCTCGACGTCGACGCCGGCGATGTCGGCGTCCTCCAGGTGCGAGACGACCGCCTCCTTCGCCTCGGAGGGCACGAGGTTGAGGGCCTTGTCGAACTGGACGGTGGCGACGGCCGTGGTGCCGTCCTCCGACACCTGGCGGATGCCCGACGAGAGGTCGAGCAGCGAGGCGCCGTCCTCGAGGGTCGTCTCCTGCGTCTCGAGCTCGGAGAGGCTCGAGTCGAGGGTGGTCTGCTGCGTGTCGATCTGCTGCTGGCCCGCCGTGATCTGCGCCTGCTGCGCGTCGAGCTGCGGCTGCGCGGCGGCGAGCTGGCCTGCAGCCTCGGCCTGCGCCCTGGCGGCGTCGAGCTGCTGCTGGCCCGCGGTCAGCTGCGCCTGGGCGGCGTCGATCTGCGCCTGGCCCGACTCGATCTGGGTGCGGCCGTCGGCGATCTGCTGACGACCGGCGTCGATCTGCGCCTGCGAGTCGGCCAGCTGTGCCTGCGTCGCGAACGGGTCGACCGTGCCCTTGACGTCGTCGAGGTCGGTCATGCCGCCGAGCAGCGAGACGATGTCGGCCTGCTGGTCGTCGGTGAAGGCACTGTCGTCGCTGGTCGTGAAGACGACCGAGCCCGTGCCTCCGCTCGCCTGCGGGAACTCGTCCGCGAGCTGGTCGGACACCTCCTGCGTCTTCGTGCCGGGGATGCTCACGGCGGTGGTGAGCGTGCCGCCGAACAGGGCGAACGAGCCGCCGGCGAGGCCGAGCACGACGATCCAGGCGGCGATCACCACCCAGGCGCGTCGGGCCGAGAGCCGGCCGAGTCGGTAGAGCAGGGATGCCATGGGCGGTCGTCCTCCTGGTGGTGCGGTGGGCCGGTGGTCGGTCCGTGGGGTGGTGGAGCCTCGCGTCGCGTCGTCGGGAAGGAGGTGGGGTCGGGTCTGGTGGGGCCTGGTGGGGGTCGGGCCTGGCTGGTCGCTGGTCAGTCGGGGGGCGCGTAGCCGGTGCGCACGCTCGTGACGAGACGGTCGAGCAGCTCGGCCCAGACGGCCCGGCCCTCGTCGTCGAGGGCGCCGTCGGTGCGGCGCACCCAGTGCTCGGCGATCACGGCGATGCCGTGCAGCAGCGAGCTCACGAGGAGCTCGACGTCGAGCTGGTCGACCGCGATGCTGCGCCGGGCGGCGTCGGCGGCGAGGTGCTCGGTCGCGCGCGAGAAGACGTCCTGCACGCCCTTGTTCGCCCCGTTCGCCTCGGCGTCGCCGTCGAGCACGCGCCAGAGGTACGCGACGACGGCGGGCAGGTCGATGCTGCGCAGGGCGAGCACGACCTCGTCGAACAAGGAGGAGCGGGTCCCGGCGACCTCGGAGGTCGCCACCGCGGTCGTGGCCGTCTGGAACTCGTCGATCGCGTCGGTCAGAGCCGCCGTGCAGAGCGTCATCACGACCTCGTCGAGGCTCGCGAAGTGGTTGAAGATCGTGCGGCGCGACACGTCGGCGCGGTCGGCGAGCTCGTCGACGCTGAAGCGCGGGGCGCCGCGCTCGGCGATCAGCGCGTCGGCCGCGTCGAGGATCGCCTGACGGTGCCGCGCCTTGAGGGCGGCACGTCGGTCGAGAGCGGGAGCGGTCGCGGGCACCTGCCTACACTAAGTGCAGCGACGCACTCGGTGCACGGCGCCCAGGTGGGGAATCGCTGGGAAGTTCTGGCCCGGGGAGGTGCGCGGCAGCAGAGCGAGACAGATCCGCTGCGCAGGGGCTTCTCCACGGGGCCCCGGCCCGCTGGGGACGCGGAACACTCTCAAATTACGGGAACGAGCACGCCGAGACGCGGATCTCTCTCACATTACGGGCCGACGTCCCGGGAGCGTCAGCGGCCGAGAGCCCGGGCCAGGTACGGGGCCGTGCGGCTCGCGCTCGACGCGGCGACCTCGCGCGGCGTGCCCGTCGCGACGACCTGCCCGCCCGCGTCTCCCCCGCCGGGGCCGAGGTCGATCACGTGGTCGGCGGCCGCGACGACGTCCATCGCGTGCTCGACCACGACGACCGTGCTGCCCGCGTCGACCAGCCGCTGCAGCTGCGCGACGAGCAGCTCGACGTCCGCCGGGTGCAGGCCGGTCGTCGGCTCGTCGAGCAGGTACAGGGTGTGGCCGCCGCGCATCCGCTGCAGCTCGGTCGCGAGCTTGATCCGCTGCGCCTCGCCGCCCGACAGCTCGGGGGCCGGCTGCCCCAGCCGCAGGTAGCCGAGCCCGACCTGGCGCAGGGTCGAGAGCGCGCGGGAGGCGGCCGGCACGTCGCCGAGGAACCCCTCGGCCTCGTCGACCGTCATCCCCAGCACGTCGGCGATCGTCGCGCCGTGCCAGGTCACCTCGAGGGTCTCGGCGGTGTACCGCGCGCCGTGGCACTCCGGGCAGGGCGCCCAGCTGCCCGGCAGGAACAGCAGCTCGACCGTGACCGAGCCCTCGCCCTGGCAGACCTCGCAGCGACCGCCGACCACGTTGAACGAGAACCGTCCCGCGCCCCAGCCGCGGGCCCTCGCCTCGTCGGTCGCCGCGAAGGAGGCGCGCACCGCGTCGAACAGGCCGGTGTAGGTCGCGAGGTTCGACCGCGGGGTGCGGCCGATCGGTGCCTGGTCGACCTGCACCACCCGGTCGACGAGCGGGTGCTCGGTCGCGCGCTCGGCGAGGACGCCGCCGACGAGGCTCGACTTGCCCGAGCCGGACACGCCCGTGACGGCGGTGAGGACCCCGAGCGGCACGTCGACGTCGAGGGCACGGAGGTTGTGCCGGGCGACGTCGCGCAGCTCGAGCCACGCGACGGGGACGCGCGGCGGACGGGAGGCAGGCGCGTCCTCGGCGGTCTCGCGCGCCTCCTCGGCGGTGTCGAGCGCCTCGTCGGCCCCCTCGTCG
>NZ_CAUPYL010000193.1:0-4760 GCF_963515265.1 uncultured Frigoribacterium sp. | reverse complement strand
GGCAGGGCCCGGGCCCGGGCCCGGGTGCGGGTGCGGTTCCGGCTGCGGCTGCGGCAGGAGCAGGGCCCGGGCCCGGGTGCGGGTGCGGGTCAGTCGACCAGGCCGAGCTCGACCGCGACGCGCAGCGTCTCGACGCCTGCGGGAGGGCAGCGGTGCGCGTCCGCCGACGTGACCCAGTGCAGTGCGCCGATCTCGCCCGAGGGAGACGGTTCGGCTCCGTCGTCCGTCGGCGTCGCCGACCAGAGGCGCATGTGCACCTCGCGCCCCTCGGGCTCGCCGTGGGCCTGGGTCCGGACCGTGCCGAGTTCGCGCAGCGACGAGCGGTCGAGCTCGAGGCCGACCTCCTCGCGGGTCTCGCGGACGAGGGCGTCCTCGCCGGTCTCGCCCGCCTCCTGCTTGCCGCCCGGGAGGTAGAGCACGTCGCGCCCCCGAGCAGTGACCATGAGGAGGCGCCGGTCGCGCACCAGCACGAGGGCACTGACGACGATCGGGTCCATCCCCCCATCCTCGGGCATCACGGCGTCCCTCGGAGCGCTTGCACGGGGGCGCCGGTCATCCATGTCGGCGGGTTCCTGTCATCGGCGGCGGGTCCGTGCCGATGTCGGAGGGTCATCGTGGTCGGTGGCGGGTCCCCGCCGACCCGCCCTCGGGCACGGGAGCCCGCCGACGTCCCTCCCGGGCCGCGCGCGACGGTCACGTGCGGCGGGCCGACTCTCGGCGGAGTTCTGGGAACAAAGGGTTCGGCGGGTTCCCGTTGCCCGTGGCGGGTCAGCGGGGACCCGCCGCGAGTGACAGGGACCCGCCGCGAGTGACAGGGACCCGCCGCGAGTGACAGGGACCTGCTGCGAGTGACAGGGTCCGCCGCGCAGCACGCGAACTCGCCGCGAAGGACAGGACCCGCAGTTCGGCACGCGAACCCGCCGTGAGTGACAGGGACCCGCCGGGACCGGTGCCGGGGAGGGGTCAGCTGACGTCGCGGTCGCGGAGCCGCTCGTCGGCGGCAGGGCGCAGCACGGCGGGCTCGACGGCGGCCGCGCGGGTGTCGGTCAGGCCGAACAGCGACTCGAGGCCGTCGCGGAACTCCTCGCCGCGCCCCTCGCGGGCGAGCTCGCGGGCCCGTACCGACGGGGTGTGCAGCAGCACGCCGGCGAGGTGTCGAAGTGCCGACTCCGTGCGCTCGGACGAGTCGCCGCGCGACCGGGCGCGCTCGATCTCGGCGTCGAGCAGGTCGAAGACGTGGCGACGCAGCGCGACGACGGCCGGGGTGAGCGACTGCTCGGCGGCGACGGCGTGGAACTCGGCGGCGGCGCTCGAGACGAGTGCGCGGGCGTCGTCGGCGGCGGTCAGCTCGGCCATCGGGGCGTGCAGGCTGATCGTCTCGAGGTCGAGCAGCTCGACCCCGGGCACGCGGGCGACGAGGGGGTCGACGTTGCGGGGCAGGCCGAGGTCGATGACGAGGCGGCGCGACGCGTCGACGACCTCGGGCACGACGACGGGCTCGGTGGTCGAGGTGCAGGTGATGAGCACGTCGCTCCACGAGATGGCCTCGGCCAGGTCGTCGAAGGGGCGCAGGTCGTGCTTGAGCCCGAACCAGGAGGCGCGGCCCGACGCCGAGAACACGGCCAGGTCGCCCGCGCCCCGGTCGCGAAGCGCGGCCACGGTGGTGGCGGCGTACTGGCCGGTGCCGACGATGAGCACCCGCGCCTGCGACCAGTCGGTCACCCGTGACGAGGCGAGCTCGAGGGCGAGGCGGACGAGCGAGCGACCGGCCCCGCCGACGTTGGTGCGGTTCTTGACCCCGCGTGATGTCTGGGACGCCTTCTGGAACAGCCGCTCGAGGTCGCGCGACGTCGTGCCGCGCGTGCGGGCGGCCTCGAGC
This sequence comes from uncultured Frigoribacterium sp., assembly GCF_963515265.1. Classification (NCBI taxonomy): domain Bacteria; kingdom Bacillati; phylum Actinomycetota; class Actinomycetes; order Micrococcales; family Microbacteriaceae; genus Frigoribacterium; species uncultured Frigoribacterium sp. The sequence continues at coordinate 2,881 of NZ_CAUPYL010000193.1, read as the reverse complement.
GCCCGGCGGACCTGGCCCGAGATCTCGTCCTCGCCGATGACGACCGACTCGAGCCCCGAGCTCACGGCGAACAGGTGCTCGACGACCTCGTCGCCGGTGATGACGCGGACGTTGTCGCGCATCTCGTCGGCGTCGATGCCGCTGGCCTCGCTCATGGTGCTGATGGTGGCCTCGACCGCGACGGAGGCAGCGGCCGTGAGGGGCTCCTCCACGTCGACGTAGGCCTCGAACCGGTTGCAGGTCGCGAGCACGACGGCCCCGCCCACGAAGTCGTTCGCGTCGACCAGGGTGCTCGCCGCGGAGGGTGCGCCGATGCTCAACTTCTCGAGGAGGTCGAAGCTGGCGTTCCGGTGGGACGCCGTGAGGCAGATGAGCACCCGTCGATGATAACTCTCATGCGCCGGTCGAACCCGGGGGTTGCCTCGATGTCGAGGCTGTGCACAGGTGATCCGTGCACAGGCTGCACATTCCGCAGCGCGCGTTCAGGAGGTGCCTGTCAGCCTGGCAGACGGCCTCGCATCACCGGGGCCCCGCACGACCAGAGGAGCACCACCATGACCGAAGGCACCACCAGCACCACTGACTCCGGCAGCACCGCCACGAGCACGCAGTGGCAGCTCGTCGCCCGGCCGCACGGCGAGCCGACCACCGACGACGTCCGCGAGGTCGAGGTCGAGCTGCCCGCGCTCGCGGCGGGCGAGGTGCGCGTGGCCAACGAGTTCCTCTCGGTCGACCCGTACATGCGCGGCCGGATGAACGACGTGAAGTCGTACGTGCCGCCCTTCGCCCTCGGCGAGACGATGACCGGCGGCGCGATCGGCCGGGTCGTCGCGTCCGCGTCCGACGACCTGCCCGTCGGCACGGTGGTGCAGCACGACCTGGGCTGGCGCGACGTCGCTCAGGGCGCCTCCTCGTCGTTCCGGGCCGTCGAGCCGGCGCCCGGCGTCGAGCTCTCGGCCTACCTCGGCGTGCTCGGCCTCACCGGCCTGACGGCCTACGTCGGGCTCACCGAGATCGCGGGCATCCGCGAGGGCGACGTCGTCTTCGTCTCGGGCGCCGCGGGCGCGGTCGGCACCATGGTCGGCCAGATCGCCCGTCTGAAGGGCGCCTCCCGCGTGGTCGGCAGCGCCGGCAGCGCCGAGAAGGTCGAGCTGCTCACGTCGAAGTACGGCTTCGACGCCGCGTTCAACTACAAGGACGGCGATGTCGCCGAGCTGCTGGCCGAGGCCGCGCCCGACGGCATCGACCTCTACTTCGACAACGTCGGAGGCGACCACCTGTCGGCCGCGCTGGCCAGCTTCAAGGACGGCGGCCGGGCGGCGCTCTGCGGCTCGATCGCCGGCTACAACGCGACCGGCGCGCCCGTCGGCATCACCGGCACGACCAACATCGTGACCCGCGGCCTGATGCTCAAGGGCTTCACGCTCGGGAACTACCGCCACGTCGCTCCGGCGTTCCAGGCCGAGATGGGCCCGTGGCTCGCGGCCGGCGAGGTGGTGCACGACGAGACCGTCGTCGAGGGCATCCACTCGGCGTTCGACGCGTTCACCGGCCTGATGCGCGGCGAGAACGTCGGCAAGATGGTCGTCGCGGTCTGACCTGGTCCTGACCTCGGTCTGACCGCGGTCCGACCGCGGTCCGACATCGAGGTGACGCTCCGGGGGAGCGCGTCCGACGCGCACCCGTCGGCCGAGTCACCTCGATCCCGGCGCTGCCCAGCGGCCGGGTGGGACAATGGGGCACGTGACCCTGCCCGACACGCACCCGCTCCTCTCCGGCCGCACCGCCTCCTCGTCCCTCGTCCGTGCCCTGCGCGGCGACCGGCCCGAGGTGCTGCCCGTCTGGTTCATGCGCCAGGCCGGCCGCTCGCTGCCCGAGTACCGCGCGCTGCGCGTCGGCACGGCGATGCTCGACGCCTGCCTCGACCCGGCGCTCTCGAGCGAGATCACCCTGCAGCCCGTGCGCCGCCACGGCGTCGACGCCGGCATCTTCTTCAGCGACATCGTCGTGCCGATCAAGCTCGCGGGGGTCGGCGTCGACATCGTCGCCGGGCGCGGTCCCGTGCTCGACCAGCCGATCCGCACGCCCGACGACGTCGCCGCGCTGCGTCCCCTCGAGCAGGAGGCGCTGGCCCCGATCGCCGAGGGCGTCGCCCGCACCGTGGCCGAGCTGGGCGACACCCCCCTGATCGGTTTCGCCGGTGCCCCCTTCACGCTGGCGGCCTATCTCGTCGAGGGCGGCCCGTCGAAGGACCACATCCGCGCCCGCGCCCTCATGCACAGCGACCCCGAGACCTGGCAGGACCTGCTCGGCTGGGCCGCCGACGTGACCGGGGCGTTCCTCCGCGCCCAGGTGCTCGCCGGCGCCAGCGCCGCCCAGCTCTTCGACTCGTGGGTCGGCAGCCTGTCGCTGTCCGACTACGAGCAGCACGTGGCGCCGTTCTCGGCCCGGGCGTTGTCGCACGTGGCCGACCTCGACGTCCCGACCATCCACTTCGGCGTCGGCAGCGGCGAGGTGCTGAGCGCGATGCACGGCGTCGGGGTCGACGCCGTCGGCGTCGACTGGCGCATCCCGCTCGACGAGGCCTCGCGGCGACTCGGCGGCGGCGTGCCCGTCCAGGGCAACATCGACCCGGCGATGCTGCAGGCGCCGTGGCCGGTGCTCGAGGCCCACGTCCGCGAGGTCGTCCGCCGGGGCCGTGCCGCCCCCGCGCACGTCCTCAACCTCGGCCACGGCGTCGGACCCGACACCGACCCCGACGTGCTGACCCGCATCGTGGCCCTGGCCCACACCCTGTAGGAGGCGCGCGACAGTGACCGAGGCGACCCGCTCCTCCGGGGCGGCCGCGCAGCGTGCCCTCGTGGTGGGCGGCGGCGTCGCC
>NZ_CAUPYL010000192.1:0-4846 GCF_963515265.1 uncultured Frigoribacterium sp. | reverse complement strand
GGTCGACGACGACCGCACCCGCCGTGAGCCCGGCCCGTGGCGCCTCGAACGCGGTCGCCGCGGCGAGCGCGAGCGAGTCGGCGCCGCCGCTCAGCGCCACCAGCACCAGGTCGCCGGTCGCGAGGCCTGCGAAGGAGGCGCGGACGGCACGTCGGACGTCGGCGACGGCAGGGGTCAGGCGCGGTCTCTCGGGCATCTTGTAACGTTACCGGCAGCCGCCGACCGGCCTGGTCGGCGTGCCCCCGAGACTGAACCAGGAGCACCCATGGCCGCGTACGACGCCGTGATCGAGATCCCCAAGGGAAGCCGCAACAAGTACGAGGTCGACCACGAGACGGGTCGCGTCTACCTCGACCGCGTGCTCTTCACCGGCTTCGTCTACCCGACCGACTACGGGTTCTTCGAGAACACGCTCGGCCTCGACGGCGACCCCGTCGACGTGCTCGTGCTGCTCGACTACCCGCTGTTCCCGGGGGTGGGCGTCAAGGTCCGTCCCGTGGGCGTCTTCAACATGACCGACGACGGCGGCAGCGACGCCAAGGTCATCGCCGTCCCCGCGAAGGACCCGCGCTGGGAGCACATCCAGGACGTCACCGACGTGCCCGAGTTCCTCCGCAAGGAGATCGAGCACTTCTTCGAGCACTACAAGGACCTCGAGCCCGGCAAGTGGGTCAAGACCGAGGGCTGGGGCGACGCCGCCGAGGCCGAGGCCATCGTCGAGGCCGGCATCGTGAAGCTGGCGGCCGAGGGCCACTGACCCACGCCTCCCTGCACGACGAAGGGCCCGACGCACGAGCGTCGGGCCCTTCGTCGTCGCCCGTCGTGCGCCCGCCCGCCCCGCAGTCTCTGCTCCTCATTCAGGAACGTCGGTCCTGATCTTCGCGAGGAGAGGACGCGGGGTCCTGAACGGTGCATCCGTCAGGCAAACCGACCGCGCGGTTCCTGAATGACGAGAGCAGGAGGGGCCGGCCGGGACGCGAGGACGCGCAGCGCGGCCGGAGCGCAGCGGCCGCTAGAGGCGGATGCCCCGCGCCGACATGAACGGGACCGGGTCGGCCGCGACGCCGCCCTGCCGCGTCTCGAAGTGCAGGTGGCAGCCGGTCGAGTTGCCGGTCGAGCCGACGGTGCCGATCCGCTGGCCGACCTCGACGCGCTGGCCGACCGAGACCATGATGCCGCCGTTGACCTGGTGGCCGTAGCCGGTGCTGACGCCGCCGCCGTGGTCGACCTGGACGAAGTTGCCGTAGCCGCCCATCCAGCCCGCGTAGCTGACCGTGCCCGCGGTGGCGGCGAAGATCGGCGTGCCGCAGGCGGCGGCCAGGTCGGTGCCGGCGTGCAGCACGTACGCGTGGGTGACCGGGTTGACGCGCATGCCGAAGCCGCTGACGACGTTGCCGCCGGACGGGCGGGTCCAGCCCGCGCTCGAGATGACGCCGGCCGGGGTGCCGTTCGTCGGGCTTCCGTACTTGGCCGCCTCGGCTGCCGCAGCGGCCTCGGCCGCCTTGCGCGCCTCCTCGCCGGCCTGGAACTCGGCCTCGGTGGTCTGCAGGTCCTGCTGCAGGATCGCGAGCTGCGCCTCCAGCCGGGCCTTGTTGTCCTCCTGCTCGGCGAGCGCGTCGGCGGCGGCCTGTGCCGCCTCGTTCGCGGCGGCCAGGGCCACCCGGGCCTCGTCGGCGAGCTCCTCGAGGGCGGCGGCCGCGACGGCGGCCTGGTCGCTCAGTGACTGCGCGGTGTTCCTGTCCTGCGTGGCCTGCGAGTAGATGCCGTCGGCCTGCTCGGTGAGCTTGCTCATCGCGCCGAGCTTGTAGAGCAGCTGGCCCGCGTCGCCCGGGTCGGCGATGAGGCTGCTGCTGATGCCGTCGTTGCCGCCGGACCGTCCGAGCTGGGCGGCGAGCTGCCCGGCCCGCTCCTCGCTGGCGTCGGCGACCTTCGCGGCGTCGTCGGCCTGGGCCTGCAGCTGGGCGGTGCGGAACTGCGCGTCGTCGTAGGCGGTCTGCGCCGCCTGGAGCGCGTCGCCCTTCTGCCGGGCGTCCTCGTTCTTCGCGTCGAGATCGGCGTCGAGCTGGGTCAGCAGGGCCTGGAGCGTGTCGATCTCCCCCTGCTTCGCGGCCGTGTCGCCGCGGGCGGCCTGCACGTCGGCCCAGGACGGGTAGTCCGCGGCGTGGGCGGCCTGCGGCGACGCGACGCCGGCACCGACGAGCAAGGCGACGGCCGCGAGGGCGGCGGCGAGACGCGCGCCGTGCGGGCCGAGGTGGACGGCGAGGGCCGAGGAGGCGCGGTGCCGGAGGGTGCGGCTGGAGGTCATCGAGGTTCCGATTTCGTCGTGCACGAGGTCGAGCTCGCCCGGGAGGCCCGAGCCGTCCGATCGTCCGCCGATCTCGCGACCGACGAACTGTGGAGTACAGGTCGAAGGTAGACGGCCCCGTGCCGACCCGCCAGCAGGTCGCGCCCGGCGGCGAGTCGTGTCGAGCGGCGGCCGCCGCGGCGCCCGTCGAGACCGTTTTGCGCGGAGGGTCTCCGGTCTGTATGCTTGCTCCTCGGTTGCCTGTGGTTCCTCGTGGACCACTCGGCCCCATCGTTTAGTGGCCTAGGACACCGCCCTTTCACGGCGGCAGCACGGGTTCGAATCCCGTTGGGGTCACGGTCCGACCGAGAAGCTCCGGTTTCTCCTTCTGACCAGGTCCAGGTAGCATCATCACCAGCACGAAGCACCAGAAGTACCATCAGAAACACCAGTTTGGCCCTGTAGCGCAGTTGGTTAGCGCGCCGCCCTGTCACGGCGGAGGTCGCCGGTTCAAGTCCGGTCAGGGTCGCCAAGGCGAGTCACTCGTCTGGAGGGCACGTCCCTCCGAGAGACCAGCTCACGAGCTGGACTCCACGGCTGGGTAGCTCAGTTGGTAGAGCGTTCGACTGAAAATCGAAAGGTCCGCGGATCGACGCCGCGTCCAGCCACATCACGAAGCCCCCGGTCAAGCCGGGGGCTTCTTGCGTCGCTCTCCGGTCGTGGCCGCCGTCGTGGCCAGCCGCCCTGGACGCCAGGACGATACGCTCGGGACAGATGCTCGACAGCACGCACTCCTCCACCGCACCGACTGACGATCGAGAGGTCCACGGATCGATGCCGTGCCCCGCCACGCAGGCCTCCGCGACAGAGGGTCGCGCACAGGCGGGACCCGTGTCGTCTGAGGGCCCGGCGTCGTCCATCGGCCCGGCGTCGGCAGGAGCCGCGTGAGCATCGGCCACGACCCGGCCGTCGTCCCCTCGCGCAGCCGCTGGCTCGACCCGCTGCTGGCCGGCGTCGCGGCGCTGGTCGTCGGGTTCGCCGCCGCCTGGGTCCCCTCCTACTGGAGCGACGAGGCCACCACCCTCCAGGCCGCGCGCCTCCCCCTGCCCGCCCTGCTCGGGTTCCTCGATCAGCGCGACCTCGTGCACGGCGCCTACTACGTCTTCATGCACTTCTGGACGGGGCTGCTCGGCGAGAGCACGCTCGTCACCCGGCTGCCGAGCGCGGTCGCGGTCGGCGTCGTCGCGGCCGGCGTGCTCGTGCTCACGCGCATGCTCACCGACCGCCGCACGGCCCTGCTCGCCGCCGGCATCTCGGCGGTGCTGCCCCGCCTCACGCTCGAGGCGACCGAGGCACGCCCGTACGCGCTCACCGCGGCCGTGGCCGTCTGGCTCACCGTGCTGGTGCTCGTCGCCTCCCGCCGGCACCAGAGGAGGTGGTGGATCGGCTACGGGGCCGCCCTCGCCGGCGCGATCGTCACCTTCGTCCCGCTCGGGCTGATCGTCGTCGTGCACGGGGTGTTCCTCGTCCTCGCACCGGCCCAGCGCCGTCGTCGGGGAGCCCGCCACCGCCTCCTCGGCTGGTCCATCTCGACCGGCTCCGCGCTGCTCGCCTCGGCGCCGGTGATCGGCACCGTGCTCTCCGAGCGGACCAGGCTGCTGACGGCCGACGACCCGTCGACGGGCTCCGACATCACCTGGTACAGCGTGCTGGTCGAGCCGTGGTTCGCGACGTCCGTGGCGTGGGCGGCCATCGCCGTCGTGCTGCTGATCCTGCTCGGCACCCGCCTGCGGGACCGCTCGCGCACCCCCGGCAGCGTCGTGCTGCTCGGGGCGCTCTGGGCCGCGATCCCTGCGGGCCTCATGCTCGTCCTCGGCATCGTGCTCTCGCCCGTGTACCAGGCGCGGATCGTGACGTGGTCGTCGCCCGGCATGGCCCTGCTGCTCGCGGTCGCGATCACCGGGTTCCGGCGTCGGTGGATCAGCATCGCCCTCATCGCGCTGCTCGTCGTGGCCTCCGCCCCGACCTGGGTCGCCCAACGGCTGCCGGCGGCGAAGGGCGGCGGTGCGGACCTCGCGCAGCTCTCGACGTACATCGAGGGCCAGGCCCGACCAGGCGACGCGTTCCTGCTCGACGCCACCGGGACGGTCTCGACGAGGCCGCGCCAGGCCCTCTACGCGTACCCCGAACGGTTCGACCAGCTCGACGACCTGGCCTTCGTCCGCAGCGGCATCCCCGAGGGGCGCTTCACCGACGTCACGCTCGACCTGGAGGACGCCGACGACGCCGTCGTGCTGCGCGAGCGCCTCGACGGCGTCGACCGGCTCTGGATCGCCCGGCTGCAGACCGACGCGCTCGACGACGCCGACCGGCGCACGCTCGGCGGGCTCGGCTTCACGAACGCGCAGGAGCACCGCACGGCGCGCAGCGTCGTCTACCTCTTCGTCACGCCGACCGGCCGCGGCTGAGGCCCGGCCCGGGCTCCGGATGTCGGCGGGTTCCGGTCGCCCGCGGCGGGTCTCCGTCGCGTACGGCGGGTTCCGGTCGCCCGCGGCGGGTCCC
>NZ_CAUPYL010000191.1:0-4873 GCF_963515265.1 uncultured Frigoribacterium sp. | reverse complement strand
GCGGACGACCGCGCCGGGGCGCCGGCGCGGCGGCCGGCTCCTCCTGCGCGTCACCGTCGGTGCGCACGGCCGAGCCGTCCTCGGCGGTGTCGGCCGCCTCCTCGGCGATGACGGACGCCGCGGGGGCGTTCGCCTTCTCCCAGGCGCGGATCCAGCCACGGAGCGACTGCTCGCCGACCTCGAACTGCTCGGCGGTCTCGCGGATGATGGCGCGGTTGCCGGGCTCCGCCTCGCGGCGCTCCAGGACGCGGGCGAGCGACTGCTCGCGCGTCTCGTCGGTGTACTTCTGCTCGAAGGGCATGTCGTTTCTCCGGTCGTGAGGAGGGCGGGGGAGCAGCCACGTGGTGACGGCGCATCCGTCGTCACCACAGGACCGTTGACGCCGACGGTACTGCACTCCCACCTCACCTGAGCAGATATAGATAGAAATATGTGATGACGAGCACGATCTCGCTCGTTCTGTGACCATGCGAGGCCTGCCGCGCCTTACACATGAGCCGACGCGGACGGCGCGTCACATATGAGGACGTGTCATCATGATGCGCCGAACGCGGCGCGCCACGCGTCGTACCACGTCCGATGACATGACCACACGTGTCGCGCGTCGATCGTGACGACGGAGACCACGGCCCGGCGCGCAGGAGGCGGTCGCCCAGTCGCCGCCGACCCGCCCGTCCTGAGGCGGATCACGGTGACGACGGCTTAAGGTGGCCGTGTGTGGCGCGCCGACAGACAGCATGACGACGACGACGACGGGACCAGTTCCGTGGCCGTCCCGACGGGCGCGCCCGGGGGAGCAGCGTCCCCCGGCACGGTGAGCCTCGGCGACCCCGGCCTCGCGGTCGGCAACGTGGCCGAGCCGTCCCGCACCGGGTGGCGCGACCAGCTCGGCGTCGTCGGCGGCACCTCCACCCTGCTGCACTTCGGCGACGAGCAGCGCGCCCGCATCGAGCTCAGCACCACCCACCCCGGTGGCCTCGCCCAGTTCATCACCGGCAAGACGACCCTGCTCTCGAGCCTCATCCGCGACGACCTCGCGCTCCGGACGGCCCGCGTCGCCGCCGGCGAGATCGCCGCGAAGGGCCTCGAGCTGAGCACCGTCCGCGGCATCGACGCCGTCCACCTCGCCATCGGCGTCGCCGCGTGGTCGTTCGCCGGCCTCGACCACCGAGCGCCCGTCCTGCTCCGCCCGCTCGCCATCCGGCGCCACGGCCGCGACTTCGAGGTCAAGCTGCTGGGCGAGCCGTTCCTCAACCCGGCGCTCTCCGACGCGCTGCACGACCAGTTCGACATCTCCCTCGACGCCGACGCGTTCGTCGCGCTCGCCAGCCGCGAGGGCGCGTTCACGCCCAACCCCGTGATCGACCGCCTCCGTGGCCTCACGGCGCACCTCGACTGGTTCACCGTGCAGCCACGCCTCGTGGTGTCGACCTTCGCCGAGGTCTCGACCGAGATGGCGCTGGACGCCCGCGAGCTCGGCCACCCCGTGCTCGACGCGCTCGGCGGCAACGCCATGGCGATCCGCCAGGTGCAGGAGGGGTACCGCCCGACCACCGCGACGCCCCAGGACGAGCGCAGCCCCGAGACCGACACCCTGCTGCTCGACGCCGACCCCGAGCAGGAGAACGTCGTCGCGCAGATCGCGGCCGGCGCCTCGGTCGTGGTCAAGACGCTGCCGGGCACCGGCGGCACGCAGACCATCGTCAACGCGATCGGGCGACTCGTGTCGCAGAACAAGCGGGTGCTCGTCGTCAGCGCTCGCCGCGCCTCCCTGCGGGGCATCACCGCCCGCCTCGCCGACATCGGCCTGCCCGGCGTCGCCGTGTCGCCGACCACGCTGCGCCGCGACGTCATCCGCGCCATCAGCCGCGACGAGAAGGCCACTCACCCGCAGATGGGCGAGGTCGACGACGCGCTCGTGCGCCTCCGCAAGGTGCTCGTCGACTACCGCGGCGCCCTGAGCCGACGTGACGACGGACTCCGCGTCTCGGTGCTCGACTGCCTCACCGAGCTGTCGCGGCTCGCCCTGCTGCCCGCGCCTCCCGCGACCACTGCGCGCCTCAGCCGCCGCAGCGTCGAGGCGATGGTCGACGGCCGTCGCCGCGTCGCCGAGACGATGGTCAACGCTGCCAACCTCGGCGAGTTCCGCTACGGCCCGGGCGACTCGCCCTGGTACGGCGCCCGGTTCACCGACTCCTTCGGCGCCGGCGACGCCCACCAGCTCGCCAAGAACCTGCACCACCGCGACCTGCCCCGCCTGCTCGAGCGAGCGCAGGAGGTGATCGGCAGCACCCGGATGCGCCCCTTCGAGTCGGTGGCCGAGCTGGGCGTCTACCTGCGCCTCCTCATCGAGATCCGCGACACGCTCGACAAGTTCCAGCCCGTGGTCTTCGACCGCTCCGTCGCCGAGCTCGTCGCGGCGACCGCGCCGAAGCGCGAGGCGCCCGACATGTCGAGCGCCAACCGTCGTCGCCTCAAGAAGCTCGCGAAGGAATACGTGCGGCCCGGGGTGCACATCGCCGACCTGCACAGCGCCCTGCAGCGCATCCAGCAGCAGCGCATCGCGTGGCAGCGTTACGTGGTCGCGGGCACGCCGCCCGAGGTGCCCACGGGCATCGCCGACGCGCACGTGCTGCACCAGCAGGTCAGCCAGGACCTCGAGCGCCTCGACTCGCCCCTGGGCCTGCGGGGCGACGACAGCCTCACCCAGATCGGCGTCGCCGAGCTGGGTCCGAGGCTGCGCGACCTCGCGGCCGAGAGCGACGTGCTGCAGAACCTGCAGGAGCGCACCGAGCTCATGACGACCCTGCGCGACCTCGAGCTGGCGCCGCTCATCACCGACCTCGCGAACCGCCACGTGCCCGAGCAGCAGGTCGCCGCCGAGCTCGAGCTCGCCTGGTGGCGCTCGGCCCTCGAGTCGTTGCTCGAGGCCGACCGTGCCCTGCTCGGGGCCAACACCGCCATGCTCGACCGGCTCGAGGCCGACTTCCGGCTCGTCGACGAGGCTCACGCGGCAGGCAGCGCGCAGCTGCTCGGCTGGCAGCTCGCCGAGAACTGGAAGATCGGTCTCGTCGACTGGCCGGAGGAGGCGTCGGCCCTCAAGGCGCTGCTGCGCCAGCCGCACCTCACCGCCCGCCTGCTGCACGACGCCGCGCCGCACCTGTCCCGCGCCATCGCCCCCGTCTGGCTGGCCTCGCCCTACGAGGTGCACACCATCGCCGACACGGTGCCGTTCGACACGGTCGTGCTCGTCGACGCCGGCGCGACGACCATCGCCGAGAACGTCGGGGCGATCCGCCGTGGCAAGCAGACGGTGGCCTTCGGCGACCCGGTGACGCAGACGCCGTCCGAGTTCGACATCGCCGTGACGCCGGGCAAGCAGCCGCCTCGTCACGACGAGGCAGAGCTCGACGCCCTGCACGCCGACAGCGCCCTCGCCCGCCTTTCCACCCTGCTGCCGACCCTGTCGCTGACCCGCAGCTACCGCGCCGGCGGAGAAGACCTGGCCGAGCTCGTCAACCGCCGCTTCTACGGCGGGCGCATCGAGTCGCTGCCCTGGGCCGGCAGCTTCCTCGGGCACGGCAGCATCGCGCTCGACTACGTCTCCGGCGGCACGGCCGTGCCCGACCCCGAGTCGGGCGCCGTCGAGAGCGTCGACGCCGAGGTCGACCGCGTCGTCTCGCTCGTCGTCGAGCACGCGCGCACCCGGCCGGCCGAGTCGCTCATGGTCATCACCGCGAGCGCGAAGCACGCCGTGCGCGTGCAGCAGGCCGTCCTCACGGCGGTGTCCGGCCACAAGGACCTGACGGAGTTCGTCGTCGGCGACCGGGGCGAGCCGTTCATGGTCGCGACGCTCGAGCAGAGCGTCGCGCAGAGCCGCGACCACGTGATCTTCTCCATCGGCTACGGACGCACCCCGCACGGACGCGTCCTCAGTGACTTCGGGCCCCTCGGACAGCCCGGCGGGGAGCGCCTGCTCGCCGTCGCGATGACCCGCGCCCGTCGATCGATGATCATCGTGACCTGCTTCCAGCCCGACGACATCGACGGCGGACGCATGGGACACGGCACCGTCGCGCTGTCCGAGATCCTGACCGAGGTCCAGGCCCGCACGAGCGCCGAGCACGTGCCGGACGACTCCGACCCGATGCTCGTCGACCTGGCACGGCGCCTCGAGGCGAAGGGCATCCCCGTCGCGCTCGGGCACCGCGGCAAGCTGGGCCTGGTCGCCGCGCACGACGGCGTCTGCGTGACGATCGAGACGGACACGACGCTGTCGCGCACGAGCCTCCGCGAGTCGCTGCGGGCGCGGCCGGAGACGCTGCGCCGCCTCGGCTGGCACTACGTCCGGGTCCACGCCTTCCAGCTGTTCACCGATCCCGACTCCGTGGCCGCACGGGTCGCCGAGGTGCTCGGCATCGACGGGTCGCGCACGCAGGAGGTGCCGACGCTGTCGGCCCGCCAGCACGTCAACCGGCTCTGACCGCGATGACGAGCGCACGCGACCCCGACGCTGGTCACGCGGGAGGCGCGGGTCGGCCCGCCGACGACCCTGCGGTCGTCGAGACGGTCGCGTCGGCCCCGCTCGTGGTGCGGCGTCGCGGCGGGCGTCGGGTCTCGACCGATCCGGTGCCCGGCAGCGATCCTGCCCCCGCACCCGAGCCTCCTCGGAACGCGTCCGGGGAGAACGACCGTCAGCTCCGCGACGACGTGCCGCCGCACTGGGGCTGACCCCGGCTCAGGGTCTGATGTCGGCGGGTTCCCGTCGCCGACGGCTGGTCAGCGCCCGCCCGCCGCGGGCCACGGGAACCCGCCGCCAGCGACGTCGGCCCGCCGCCCGCGACGACGGCCCGCCGCTCCCGGTGAGGGAGGG
>NZ_CAUPYL010000190.1:0-4898 GCF_963515265.1 uncultured Frigoribacterium sp. | reverse complement strand
GGTCAGCGCTGATCCGCCGCGGGTGACGGGGACCCGCCGAACCGGAGCGTGGACCCGCCGCGGGCGACGGGGACCCGCCGACTCGCGCGCTGACCCGCCGCGGGCGACGGGGACCCGCCGGCTCAGCGGACGCGTCGCGCGGAGAGCACCCCGCTGACCCCGAGCACGAGCACCGACACGAAGATCCCGACCATCGGCAGCTCCCACCCGCCGGAGGCGTCGTGCAGCCCGCCGATCGCCAGCGGCCCGAGCGAGGCGATGGCGTAGCCGCCGCCCTGCACCAGGGCCGAGAGGCGGCGGGCGTCGTCGCCGGTCGTGGCCATCCGCACGATGACGATGAAGATGATCGTGATGCCGCCGCCCTGGGCCGCGCCGCCGAAGATCGACCAGATCAGCCAGTGCTCGGGCGCGAAGAAGAGGCCGAGCGGCATGGCCGTCCAGAGCACGCCGATCAGGGCGATGACCGCGGACGGGCGCCAGCGCAGGGCGAGCAGCGGGACGCCGAGCGCCCCGACGACCGCCATGATCTGGAACACCGACGAGCTCGCGCCGGCGGCCTCACGGGTCAGGCCGATCTCGTCGCCGAGCAGCGTGGGCATCCACGCGGTGAGCCCGTAGTAGGCGAAGGCCTGGCCGGCGAAGGCGAGGGTGAGGCCCCAGGTGGTCCAGCGGCGCAGCAGCGGCCGGCGCCGCGCCTCCGCGTCGGCCTCGTGGGCTGCGGCCTCGACGACGTCGATGCCGCCGGTCATGACGTCGGCCGAGGAGGCGCCTCCTGCGTCGACCGCTCCGCTGCCGGCCCGTGCCCCCACGCCGAGCGCGACCCGCGGCCCGACGGCGACGGCCCACACGGCCACCGCCAGCACGGCGAGCAGCCCCCAGCCGACCAGCGCGGCCGGCCAGCCGACGACCGAGGCGATCGGCGCGGTCGCCAGCGACGTGATCATCGACCCGACGTTGAGCGCCGACGTGTAGATGCCCGTCACGAAGCCCGCTCGCTCGGGCGTGTAGTCACGCCGGATGATCACCGGCAGCACGACGTTGCCGACGGTGATCGCGATGCCGATCACGATCGTGCCGACGTAGAGCCAGGACGAGGTGCCGAGGGCGCGCAGCACGGTGCCGAGCAGGACACCGGCGAGGCCGATGCTGACGGCGCGCTCGGCGCCGACCTTGACGATCAGGCTCGAGGCGAGCGGGCTCGCCAGGGCGAAGCAGAGCACGGGGATGCTGGTCAGCAGCCCCGCGACGACGGCAGTGAGGCCGAGGTCGGCGCTCATCTGGCCGAGCACGGGCGCCGTGGCGACGATGGGGCCGCGCAGGTTGAGCGCGATGAGGACGATCGCGAGGGTGAGCAGCCAGGCGGCGGGCGAGCGGACCGCGGCCGAGCCGGCCTGCCTCACGCCGCGCCGCGCACGGGTGCCGTGACGAGCTCGACGCCGAGCAGGTCGGCCACCTCGCGCACGTCGGAGGCGACGGCGACGGCCCCGACGTGCTCGGCGGGCTCGCCGTAGCCCCAGGTCACGAGGATGGTCGGCACGTCGTGCTCGGCCGCGCCCTCGACGTCGTGGTGGCGGTCGCCGATCAGCACCGGACGCGAGACGTCGGCGCCGCGCTCGCGCAGGCGGCGGAGGGCCTCGGCGACGACGTCGGCCTTCGTGTTGCGCACCTCGTCGTCGGACGCCCCGGTGATCAGGTCGAGGTACTGCACGAGGTCGTGAGCCTCGAGGATCTTGGTGGCCGGGGTCTCGGGCTTCGAGGTGGCGGTCGACGTGGGCAGCCCCGCGGCGTGCACGCTGGCGAGCAGGTCGCGGACGCCCGGGAAGATCTCGCCCTCGAGGGCGCCGTTCGCGAGGTAGTGCGCGCGGTAGGTGCGCATCGCCTCGGCGAGGCGGTCGCCGGTGAGGCCGAGGCGCACCTCGAAGCTCTGCGGCAGGGGCGGGCCGACCCAGCCCATCAGCTCGGAGTGCTCGGGCACGGGCAGGCCGAGCGAGGCGATGGTGTACGCGAGGCTGGCCGTGATCGCGGGCGCCGAGTCGGCGATCGTGCCGTCGAGGTCGAACAGGACGGCCGTGTAGGAGGGAGTCATCGCCTCCAGCTTACGAGCGCCGCGGAGCTCCGGCCGCGGCCGGAGCCGCTAGAACAGCCGCGAGTGCGAGTCGTCGAGCCCGCGCATCGCGTCGTAGTCGAGCAGCAGGGTGCGGATGCCGCGGTCGTGCGCGAGGGTGCGGGCCTGCGGCTTGATCTCCTGTGCGGCGAAGACGCCGGTGACGGGCGCCAGGTGCGGGTCGCGGTTCATCAGCTCGAGGTAGCGCGTGAGCTGCTCGACCCCGTCGATGTCGCCGCGGCGCTTGAGCTCGACGGCCACGGCGGCGCCCGAGGCGTCCCGGGCGAGGATGTCGACCGGCCCGATCGCGGTCATGTACTCCCGGCGGACGAGCACGTGCCCCTCGCCCAGCAGGTCGATCTGCTCGGCGAGCAGCTTCTGCAGGTCGGCCTCGACGCCGTCCTTCGTGAGCCCGGGGTCGACGCCCATCTCGTGCGACGAGTCGTGCAGCACCTCGTGGATCGACACGACGAGGATGTCGGCGGTCTTCGCCTGCGTGACCTTCCAGAGCTCGACGACCCCCGCCTCCTGCTGGTCGGCGTCGGGCTCGAGCACGGTCAGCGTGCACGGCGGGCTCATCCAGTTCAGCGGCTTGTAGCTGCCGCCGTCGGAGTGGACGAGCAGGCTGCCGTCGCTCTTGACCATGAGCAGTCGGGTGGCGAGGGGGAGGTGGGCGCTGAGCCGGCCGGCGTAGTCGACCGAGCAGCGGGCAATGACGAGACGCACCCGACGATCCTAGGGTCCGGTGCTCGGTGGTCAGCACACTTCACGTCCTGCAAGATATATTGACAAGATGAGAAATCTGAAATACTTTTTGCTCGTCCGGAACGACCGGGCGAGAACGAGGGGACGACACCGATGACCGACACGACGCAGATCCCGACCCGCACGGACCGCGCCGCTCGTGTCGCGCCGGTCCCCCGCTGCCGACGGTGCGCCTCCTCCGACCCTGTCGACCTGCTCCGGCCGGTCGACGAGGTCGTCGAGATGCTGCTCGCCGACGTCGCCGTGGGGCGCTGGGTGCCCGGTGACGAGGTCGACGTCCGGTCCGCGTCCGTCGAGCACGGCGTCGACGAGAGCGTCGTCCGGCTCGCCCTGCACGACCTGCGGCGAGCCGGGCTCGTGAGCACGAACCCCTTCACGGGCGGCGCCGTCGTGGTCTGGCACCGCCGCCACAACGAGGTGCTGCTGCGCAGGCTCGTCGGCGTCGTGTCCGTGGTCGCGGCGCGCCGTCCCTCGCTGCACGACCTGCCCGAGCCCGGGCCCGCCATCTCGGCGAGGGCTCGTCACGGTCTCGTGCTGCCGCCCGACCTCGCCCACCTGCTCGACCTCGTCCGGCTCCTCGTGCTCACGCTGCCCGAGGCGAGTCGTCGGCAGGTGCTCGCCGAGATCGTCACCCCGCTCTCGGTGCTGGGCACGACGACGGCGATGCGGGTGCACGGCATCGTCCCCGCGATCTCCGACGACGTCCGAGGCGTCATCGTCGACCTGGTCGAGGTCGCCGCCCACTACGGCGAGTGGGACGACGTCCCGGTGCTCGTCGCCGACTACGCGGTGGCCCTCGGCGCGGACGAGCGCTGACGTCCCCTCCTCCCTTCCCTCTCCTCATTCAGGAAGATCGGTCCTGAGCTGCGCAATGGGGGGCGTGCGAGTCCTGAGTCGTGCACGGATCAGGAACTCGGGCCCGCCATCTCCTGAGTTGCGGCGACGGAGGAGGCGACGGTCCCGGCCCAGCCGTGGTCCCGGGGGCCGTCGGCTAGGCTGCGGCACCATGAGCCGGGCAGAGGGCGACGTCGCCGCGAGGCCGACCCTCGCCGCGGTCGCGCGGGCGGCCGGGGTCAGCGCGAGCACCGCCTCCTTGGCCTTCAGCGGTGCCGGCCCCGTCTCGGACGAGACGCGCAGCCGCGTCCTGGCCGTCGCCGCCGACCTCGGCTACGGCGGGCCCGACCCCCGTGCGCGGTCGCTGCGCCGCGGCCGCTCGGGCATCGTCGGCGCCGTCCTCGAGGACACCCTGAGCAACGCCTTCCGCGACCCGATCAACGTGGCGATGCTCGACGGCATCGCCGACGTCACGGGCCCCGCCGACAACAGCCTGCTGCTGCTCACCGAGACCGAGGGCGAGCACACCCGGCTGCTCGACGCCCCGGTCGACGCGCTCGTCCTCTTCGGCTGCAGCACGCGACTCGACGCGTCCGTGTCGACGGTGCGACGCCGCGGCATCCCGCTGGTGTCGATCGAGGCCCCGCCGATGGAGGGCGTGCTCGACATCGGCGAGGACAACGTGGGCGCGTCCCGGCTGCTGGCGCAGCACCTCCACGACCTCGGCCACCGCCGCGTGGCCGTGGTCGCGCTCGAGCTGGGCCCGGGCCGCGAGACCGGGGAGATCACCGACGCACGCGTCGCGGCGGGCACGACCTGGCCTGCCCTCGAGCGACTGCGCGGCACGCGCCTGGTCTACCCCGACGCCGGCGGGCTCGTCACGCGCGGCAGCTGGACGTCCGAGGGGCACCGGGCCGGCACGCACCTGCTCGACGTGCCCGCGTCCGAGCGGCCGACGGCGATCATCGCCCAGAGCGACCTGCTGGCCTCGGGCGTCATCGCTGCGGCGGCGGACCTCGGCCTCTCGGTGCCCGGCGACCTCAGCGTCGTGGGCTACGACGGGGTGCGGCTCGACGACCCCCGCGCCGCCGACCTCACCACCGTGGTGCAGCCGGCGGTCGAGAAGGGCCGCGCGGCCGGTCGCGCCGTGCTCGCGCTGCTCGCCGGCGAGGCCGCCACGGGCACGATCTTCACG
>NZ_CAUPYL010000189.1:0-4936 GCF_963515265.1 uncultured Frigoribacterium sp. | reverse complement strand
GTCTCGACCGCCGCGGCGTCGACGGCGAGCGTCTGCCCTCCGGCGACCCGGGCGTCGGTGACGGCGGCGGCTGCGGCCGCCTCGCTCGCGGCCGGGTCGTCCTGGTCGAGGGCGAAGGCGGGCAGGGCCACCGTGCCGAAGAGCCCCGCGGTGACGGTCATGACCGTCACGCTGACGACGCTGCGACGGACGGACAAGCGCGACCGGGTCGCGGGCACGGTGGCGGCGGTCGTCGAGGCGTGGTGCTCGGCGGCACGGCGCGCGACGAGCTCGGAGCGCAGCACACGTCGCGCCGCGGGGACGGTCGACACCGAGCCGCGGCGCCCGGAGGCGGCAGCTGCGGCAGCGGCCTCGGCACGGCGGAGGGAGGAGCGGGTGGGGAACTCGGCGGAGTCGGCGCGCTGGGCTGCGCTGCCGCCTCCTTCGGGGGGAAGAACGGGAGTGGTCAAGAGGTCGGGTCTCCTGCGCCTCGTCACCCTAGGGAGGTGCTCCGTCCGACGTCAGATCGTCGACGCGAGGCAGGAGACGGATGCACGAGACGTCCTGCCACGGGCCCCGACAACTGCTTCACGGCTCGGGGACCATGCGACTGTAATCGCCTCCGACTCAGATCACGAATCGGTAACGACGCCTCATGTTCAGGCCTTGGCTTACCCTGGCAGGCCGCCGAGCGCCTCCCTCGAGGCGTCGTTGAGAAGTCTCTGGATCAGCTATGCAGAGACGTAGATGTGCTGCGCGACCTCGGTCGGCAGCTCGAGGCCGTCGTCGTGCCCCTCGACCTTCACGAGCACGTAGGCGCCGGCCGAGGTGACGGTCGCGACGCCGCCGGGAGTGACCCCGGCGTCCTGCAGCTGCTGGAGCAGCTCGGGCTCGAACTGCACGGGCTCGGCGAGGCGGCGCACGGGACGCGTGACGCCCTCCGGGTTCTCGGCGAGCACCTGCACGAGGTTGACGACCCCGTCGAGGAACCGGCCCGCGGGCGAGTCGCCCAGCTCGTCGAGACCGGGGATCGGGTTGCCGTAGGGCGACTCGGTCGGGTGGTCGAGCATCTCGAGCAGACGGCGCTCGACCTGCTCGCTCATCACGTGCTCCCACCGGCAGGCCTCGTCGTGCACGTAGGCCCAGTCGAGCCCGATGACGTCGGCGAGCAGGCGCTCGGCCAGGCGGTGCTTGCGCATGACGTGGGTCGCCTTCGACCGGCCGTCGTGCGTGAGCTCGAGGTGGCGGTCGCCCGAGACGACGACGAGCCCGTCGCGCTCCATGCGCGCGATCGTCTGCGACACCGTCGGGCCGGAGTGGCCGAGTCGCTCGGAGATGCGGGCCCGCAGGGGCACGATGTTCTCTTCTTCGAGATCGAGGATCGTGCGCAGGTACATCTCAGTGGTGTCGACGAGATCGGTCAACAGGGGCCTCCCGGTGGAACGCGTGGACTACCTCGTCAGCTTACCGGCTGCGCGGGTCCGCCCGTGCCGCGTCACTAGGATCGTGCCATGGCGGACCTCTCGATTCCCACTGACCTCCTCCCCCGCGACGGACGCTTCGGCTGCGGCCCGTCCAAGATCCGGGGCGCCCAGCTCGAGCACCTCGTCACCGCCGGCGCCACGATCCTCGGCACCTCGCACCGTCAGCCCCCCGTGAAGCAGCTCGTCGGCCGCGTCCGTGCCGACCTCGCCGACCTCTTCCGCCTGCCCGACGGCTACGAGGTCGTGCTCGGCAACGGCGGGTCGACGGCGTTCTGGGACGCCGCGGCGTTCGGGCTCGTCGAGAAGCGCGCCGAGAACCTGTCGTTCGGCGAGTTCGGCTCCAAGTTCGCGAAGGCGGTCGCCGCCCCCTGGCTCGAGGCTCCCGTCGTCCGCACCGCGGAGGGCGGCTCGCTCAGCCAGATCGAGGTCGTCGAGGGGGTCGACGTCTACGCCTGGCCGCACAACGAGACCTCGACCGGGGTCATGGCCCCGGTCACCCGAGTCGCCGGCGACCCCGGCGCCCTCACCGTCGTCGACGCCACGAGCGCCGCGGGCGGCATCGACTTCGACGCCTCGCAGGCCGACGTCTACTACTTCGCGCCGCAGAAGAACTTCGCCTCCGACGGCGGCCTCTGGTTCGCCCTCATGTCGCCGGCGGCGATCGAGCGGATCGAGCGGATCGCCGCGAGCGGTCGGTACATCCCCGAGTTCCTGAGCCTCAAGAACGCCGTCGACAACTCCCGGCTCGACCAGACGCTGAACACCCCGGCCCTCACGACGCTGCTGCTGCTCGAGGACCAGACCCGCTGGATGCTCGAGAACGGCGGCCTCTCGTGGGCCGACGCCCGCACCCGCGAGTCGTCGTCGGCGCTCTACGACTGGGCCACCGCCTCCGAGTACGCGACGCCCTTCGTCGTCGACCCGACCCACCGCTCGCAGGTGGTCGCGACGATCGACTTCGCCGAGTCGATCGACGCCGCGGCGATCGCCGCGACCCTCCGCGCCAACGGCATCGTCGACACCGAGCCGTACCGCAAGCTCGGCCGCAACCAGCTGCGGGTCGCCACCTTCACGGCCATCGAGCCCGACGACGTCCGCCAGCTGATCCGCTCGATCGAGCACGTGGTCGGCGCCCTCTAGGCGCCGTCCCCGAACGCGAGAGGCCCCGACACCAGCAGGTGTCGGGGCCTCCGTGCGTCAGCAGGACCGAGCGTCAGCAGGACCGAGCCGAGGAGGTGCCGGCCGCGTCGGGCAGGTCAGCGTCGTCGACGGGGCAGCGGGTCCTCGTCCTCGCCGTCCCAGTCGCCGACGTGCGAGTCGTCGTCGGCGTCCGCCTCGGGGTGCGCGGGCGGCACGACGGGCTCGTCGTCGTCCGACTCGTCGTCGTCGTCCGAGTCGTCGTCGTCCTCGTCGTCCAGGTCGTCGATGTCGACGCCGTCGACGTCGCCGCCGTGGACAGGCCGAGGGCCGTGGTCCTCGTCGGAGTCGTCGTCCTCGTCGGACTCGTCGTCGTCGTCCTCGTCGTCGTCGTCGTCGTCGTCGTCCGACCCGTCGTCCTCGTCAGGGTCGCCGTCGTCGTCGTCCGACTCGTCGTCGTCCTCGGAGTCCGCGTCGCCCGCCTCCTGCGCCTTCATCTCGGCGAGGCGGTCGGCCCACGGCACCCAGTCGGGCGCGATCAGGGCGTGGTCACCGGGCAGCAGCTCGACCTCGAGGACGGTGGGGTCGGAGCCCTCGACCTGGGCGACGCTGACCGTCCAGAACCAGCCGGGGTAGCCGGGCAGCAGGGTGGCGAAGCGGACCGAGACGACTCCGTCGACCTCGTCGACCGGGGGCGCCTCGGCGCCGATCGTCTCGTCGGGGGTGATCTCGAGCAGGGCGGTGCGCGCCAGCCCGGCGAAGGGCGACGTGCGGGGCGCGTCCGTCGCCGCGGCGGGCGTGGAGGCGGCGTCCGGAGTCGCGGCGCCGTCGGGCGTCGAGGCGACGTCGGGCATCGAGGGGGCGTCAGGCATCGAACTGGTCCGCGACGGTGCGCAGCAGCACGGCGAGCTTGGCGCCGTTCTGCGGGTAGCGGCCGTGGCGCAGGTCGCCGCCGGCCTGGTCGAGCACCTTCACGAGGTCCTCGACGATGACGGCCATGTCGTCGGCGCTGCGTCGGCTGCGCTTGACGAGGCTCGGGGCGGCCTCCAGCACGCGCACGGAGAGCGCCTGCGCACCGCGCTTGCCGTCGGCGATGCCGTACTCGAGGCGGGTGCCCGCCTTGACGCCGACGGTGCCGGCGGGCAGCGCGGACGCGTGGAGGAAGACCTCTTGGCCGTCATCGCTGCTGATGAAGCCGAAGCCCTTCTCGTCGTCGTAGAACTTGACCTTGCCGGTGGGCACGATGTGACTCCTCGTGGTGTGGGGGTGCGTCCTGAGCCAGGACGCGAGGTGCGGGACCGCCCTGCCCGGCGGTCAGCCACTATCCTGTGGAGGTGGCAGACAAGAACGAGCAGAACGCACCTCAGGGCGTCCATCGTACTGAACGCGTGCTGATCGTCATGATGGTCACGATCGTCGGGCTCTCGATCGCCGCGTTCGTCGCGCGGCTCGTGGGCCAGGTCGTCGGCGTCGACGACTACTCGGGCGGGGCGTGGCCGATGGTCACGATCCTCCCCTTGATCGGGCTGCCGCTCGCGATCCTGCTCATCATCGCGTCGGTGGTGGTCGGGGTCGTCCGTCGCAGCAGGGCGAGTCGCGACACCACACGGTAGACGCAGCACCGCGCTGCTCACCACCAGGAGGCCATGCCCATGTCCAGTGCACTCGACCTCGCGGGCGTGCTCCGCTCCTCCGCGCCCGACGACCTCGTCCGGCTGCTCTCCGCCCGGCTGCTCCGCGCCTCCTCGGTGAACGACGCCTTCGACCTCGCCGACACGCTGCTCGACCCCTCGTCGGTGCGCGACGCGCTGTCGCACCTCGACCGCACCGAGCTGCTCGTGCTGCACGCCGCCCGCACGCCGGGCGACCTCGACGCCCTCGTCGGCCGCCTCGACGCGGTCTTCGACATCGGTCGGGGCGCGGTCGCCGTCGCGGTCGACCACCTCGTCGAGCTGTTCCTCGTCGTGCGCCAGGGCGACGGGCCGACCGCGAGCGTCAGCACCCTCGACGGCGTCGGCGACCGACTCGACGACGACCCGGCGCTCTCGCCCGGCCGGCTGGGCGCCGAGCACCCGCCCGTCGTGCTCGAGGCCGTGGCCGACGTCGACCGCGACGCAACCGACGCGCGGTCGGCCGAGCGTCTCTACGCCGTCGTGATCGAGGTCGCCGAGATCCTCCGCGCTCTCGACCGGTCGCCGGCCCGTGAGCTGGCCAAGGGCGGGCTCGCCCTGCCCGAGGTGCGGCGCCTGGCCGAGGCCGCCCGTCTCGACGTCGACGACGTCCCGACCGTCGTGGCAATCGCCTCCCGCGCCGGCCTCGCGGCCGCCGGCCCGGAC
>NZ_CAUPYL010000188.1:0-4978 GCF_963515265.1 uncultured Frigoribacterium sp. | reverse complement strand
GCACCTCGTCGTGCTCGACACGGTGCTGCCGGGGCGCGCGGCCGTCTCGGTGGGCGACCTCGACACGGCCGACGACGTGAGCGTGCTGGTCCCCGGCATGTTCTTCACCGTCGGCAGCCAGCTCGTGGACTGGACGGACACGGCCGGTGAGCTCTACGACGAGCAGACGTCGTGGACCTACCTCCTGGCGCGCGCTGACGGGGACGGGCTCGACCAGGTCGCCGTCGTGGCGTGGCTCGGCTACCGCACCCCCGACCTGACCAACGTCTACGGGCTCGACCTCGCCCGGGCCGGGGCCGACCGCCTCGAGGACGCGATCACGGGACTCGACGCGGCCCGCGCCTCCTCGCCGGCCAGGGTCACGGTCGTGGCTCACTCGTACGGGTCGACGACGGCCACGCTGGCGCTGTCGTCCGGGGACGTGTCGGTCGACTCCCTGGTGCTGCTCGGCTCGCCCGGCAGCGTCGTCCCGGCCGCGTCGATGCTGGACGTGACGGGGGACGACGTCTACGCGGCCGCGGGCAGCTTCGACCCCGTCGCCGGCAGCGCGTACTTCGGCGCCGACCCCGGCACGGCCGGCTTCGGCGCCGTTCTGCTGCACACCGGGGGAGGCGCGGACGGCTACACGGGACGTGCGCTCGCCGCCGCCCTCGGACACAACTCCTACCTCGTGCCCGGCACCGAGACGATGCGGAGCACCGCCCTGATCGGGCTCGGCCGCGGCGACCTCGTCGACGGCGAGCCCGGCGACCCGCGTCCGGTCGCCCCCGAGGCTCCCGACCTCTCGCTCGTGCGGCCGCAGGACCTGTACGTCCGCGACTGAGCCCCGGCCGCGCCGCCCCGTAAGATCGTCGGGTACCCCCAGCCGCGGTACCCCAGACGAACCACGTGACGGAGCAGCATGTCTGAAATCACGCGCGAACAGGTGGAGCACCTCGCAGGTCTCGCCCGCATCGCCCTCACCCCCGACGAGATCGAGACCATGACCCGGGAGCTCGGGCAGATCGTCGACAACGTCGCCAAGGTGTCCGAGGTCGCGACCGACGACGTCCCGGCGACCAGCCACCCGATCCCGTTGACGAACGTCTTCCGCGACGACGTCGTCGGCGAGACCCTCACCGTCGAGCAGGCGCTCTCGGGCGCGCCCGACCACGACGGCTCGCGGTTCCGCGTGACCGCCATCCTGGGAGAGGAGCAGTAGCCGTGGCCGACGCCTCCTCGATCATCCGCCTCAGCGCGGACGACCTCAGCACCCGACTCGCCTCGCGCGACGTCTCGTCCGTCGAGGTCGTCCAGGCGCACCTCGACCGCATCGCCGCCGTCGACGGCGACGTGCACGCGTTCCTGCACGTCAGCGACCAGGCCCTGGCCACGGCCGCCGACGTCGACCGCCGCCGCGCAGCCGGCGACGCGATGGGCCCCCTCGCGGGCGTGCCCATCGCCGTGAAGGACGTGCTCTGCACCATCGACATGCCGTCCACCTCGGGCAGCCGCATCCTCGAGGGCTGGGTGCCGCCGTACGACGCGACCGTCGTCGCGAAGCTGCGCGCCGCCGACCTCGTGCCCCTCGGCAAGACCAACATGGACGAGTTCGCGATGGGCTCGTCGACCGAGTTCTCCGCCTACGGCCCGACGCACAACCCGTGGTCGCTCGACCGCGTGCCCGGCGGCTCCGGCGGCGGCTCGGCCGCGGCCGTCGCCGCCTTCGAGGCGCCCCTGGCCCTCGGCAGCGACACCGGCGGCTCGATCCGCCAGCCGGGCGCCGTCACCGGCACGGTCGGCGTCAAGCCCACCTACGGCGGCGTCAGCCGCTACGGCGCCATCGCCCTGGCGAGCTCGCTCGACCAGGTCGGCCCCGTCAGCCGCACCGTGCTCGACTCGGCGCTGCTGCACGACGTCATCAAGGGCCACGACCGCCGCGACTCCACGTCGCTGCGCGACGAGTGGCCGTCGTTCGCCGACGCCGCCCGCCGCGGCCTGGCCGGCGGCGCCCTGCAGGGCGTGCGCATCGGCGTCGTCCGGCAGCTCGCCGGCGAGGGCTTCCAGGCCGGCGTCAAGGCGCGCTTCGCCGAGGCGCTCGACCTGCTCACCGGCGCCGGCGCCGAGGTCGTCGAGATCGACGCCCCGAGCTTCGAGTACGCGATCAGCGCCTACTACCTGATCCTCCCCGCCGAGGCCTCGAGCAACCTCGCGAAGTTCGACTCCGTGCGCTTCGGCATGCGCGTCGTGCCCGAGGGCCGCGGCACCGTCGAGGACGTCATGGCCGCCACCCGAGAGGCCGGCTTCGGCCCCGAGGTGAAGCGCCGCATCATCCTCGGCACCTACGCGCTGAGCGCCGGGTACTACGACGCCTACTACGGCAGCGCCCAGAAGGTGCGCACGCTCGTGCAGCGCGACTTCGCGGCCGCGTTCGAGAAGGTCGACGTGCTCGTCTCGCCGTCGGCGCCGACCACGGCGTTCCCGCTCGGCGAGAAGCTCGACGACCCGCTGTCGATGTACCTGAACGACCTCACGACCATCCCCGCGAACCTCGCCGGCGTGCCCGGCATCACGGTCCCGATGGGGCTCGCCGACGAGGACGGCCTGCCGACGGGCCTGCAGTTCATGGCTCCCGCCCGCGAGGACGCGCGTCTCTACACCTACGGCGCCGCCGTCGAGCAGCTCCTCGAGCAGGGCTGGGGCCACACTCTCATCTCGCGTGCGCCCGACCTGAGCAGCACCGAGCAGACCGCCGCCACCGAGGGAGTCATCTGATGGCCAAGGCAGACCTGATGGACTACGACGAGGCGCTCGCCCGCTACGAGGTGGTCCTCGGCTTCGAGGTGCACGTCGAGCTCGGCACCAAGACCAAGATGTTCTCCGAC
Source organism: uncultured Frigoribacterium sp. (assembly GCF_963515265.1). Taxonomy (NCBI): domain Bacteria; kingdom Bacillati; phylum Actinomycetota; class Actinomycetes; order Micrococcales; family Microbacteriaceae; genus Frigoribacterium; species uncultured Frigoribacterium sp. The sequence goes on along the minus strand of NZ_CAUPYL010000188.1, from coordinate 2,114 downwards.
GCGCCGAACTTCTTCGGCGGCGAGCCGAACACGAACGTGACGCCGGTCGACCTGGGGCTGCCCGGCTCGCTGCCGGTGGTCAACGAGCAGGCCGTGACCTACTCGATCAGCCTCGGGCTCGCCCTCGGCTGCTCGATCGCCGAGAGCTCGCGCTTCGCCCGGAAGAACTACTTCTACCCGGACAACCCCAAGAACTACCAGGTCAGCCAGTTCGACGAGCCGATCGCGTTCGAGGGCGAGGTCGAGGTCGAGCTGCCCGACGGCACCGTGTTCCACGTGCCGATCGAGCGGGCGCACATGGAGGAGGACGCCGGCAAGCTCACGCACGTCGGCGGCTCGACCGGTCGCATCCAGGGCGCCGAGTACTCGCTGGTCGACTACAACCGCGCGGGCATCCCGCTCGTCGAGATCGTCACGAAGCCGATCATCGGCGCGGGCGCCCTCGGCCCCGAGCTCGGCGCTGCGTACGTCTCGACGATCCGCGACATCGTCCGCAGCCTCGGCGTCAGCGAGGCGCGGATGGAGCGGGGCAACCTGCGCTGCGACGCCAACGTGTCGCTCCGTCCGCACGGCCAGGTGGAGCTGGGCACGCGCACCGAGACGAAGAACGTCAACTCGTTCCGCTCGGTCGAGCGCGCCGTCCGCCACGAGATCCAGCGCCAGGCGGCGATCCTCGCCGCGGGCGGGACGATCACGCAGGAGACCCGGCACTGGCACGAGGACACCGGGCGCACCTCCGCCGGGCGCCCGAAGAGCGACGCCGACGACTACCGGTACTTCCCGGAGCCCGACCTGCTGCCGGTCGTCCCGTCGCGCGAGCTCGTCGAGCAGCTCCGCCTGGCCCTGCCGGAGGCGCCGGTCGCGATGCGTCGCCGTCTCAAGGCCGAGTGGGCCTTCGCCGACCAGGAGTTCCAGGACGTCGTCAACTCGGGCCTCCTGCAGGAGCTCGTCGACACCGTCGCCGCCGGCGCGTCGCCCCAGGCGGCCCGCAAGTGGTGGACCGGCGAGATCGCCCGCACCGCCAACGCGGCCGGCGTCGAGCCGTCGTCGCTCGTGTCGCCCCTGCACGTCAGCGAGCTGATCGCCCTCGTCGAGTCCGGCGAGCTGACCGACCGTCTCGCCCGTCAGGTGCTCGAGGGCGTCGTCGCCGGCGAGGGCTCGCCCGCCGAGGTCGTCGCCTCGCGCGGCCTCGCGGTCGTCTCGGACGACGGCGCGCTCATCGCCGCCATCGACGAGGCGCTCGCCCAGCAGCCCGACGTGCTGGCGAAGATCCGCGACGGCAAGGTCCAGGCGGCCGGTGCCGTCATCGGCGCCGTCATGAAGGCGATGAAGGGCCAGGCGGACGCCGCGCGCGTCCGCGAGCTCGTGCTCGAGAGGGCACAGGCCTGACCACCCGTCTCGACACCGCAGAGGCGGCCCGGTCACGATGACCGTGCCGCCTCTGCTCCGTGCCGCCGCGCCGATGGGCCTCGCCCTCGCCGCGGCGGCGCTCGTCCTGGTGACCGCCTCGCAGCTGCTGCCCGAGCGCGTGGCTGTGGTCCACCTCCGGGACGGGGCCACGGGGCTGGCGGCGAGCCGGTCCGACCTCGTGCTGATCGCCTCCTCGCTGCTCGTCGGCCTCGTGCTGGCGTGGCTGGTCACGGCCGTCGCGCTCGCGTGGACGCCGGCGCGGCACCTGCTCGTGCCGCACGCCGCCCACTGGAAGGCGGCGTCCCGCCGCCGCGAGCTGCGGCTGCGCCTGGCCCGCTGGGCCGCCCGCGCCTTCGCGGCCGCGGTCTGGTTCGTGACGGCCCTCGTCGTCCTGGCGATCGGCGGACAGAGCGGGGGGCCGATGTCGGCCTGGTGGCTGCCGCTCGTCGTCTCGGGTCTCTACGTCGTCGTCGTGCTCGGCGGCTTCGCCTGGGCGTTCGGGCTCGGCTTCCGACCGGACGAGTCCGCTCGCTCTCGGGCTCCGGCTCCGGCGGCGGCCCCGGCACGATCGGGGGCTGCCGCCTCGTCGTCGTCGTCGCCGAAGCCCGCTCCGGCCCGGCGTGCCGACCCTGCGTCACGTCCCACCGCGCCTGCCGACCGTCCCGGGGCCAGGGCAGGGCACGGCTCCGCCACGGGTCCCGCCG
>NZ_CAUPYL010000187.1:0-5007 GCF_963515265.1 uncultured Frigoribacterium sp. | reverse complement strand
GGCCTGAGCCCGCCGCCTGAGCCCGCACGACCGGGCGTGACCCGGGCATGACCCGCCGCGACCCGGCCTCCGCATGTCGGCGGGTCGCTGTCGCGCGGGGCGGGGCGGGCCAGAGCGTGTGTCGGCGGGTCCCTGTCATGCCGGGCGGGTCGTGACTGGTGTCGGCGGGTCCCCGTCGTCCCGGGCGGGTCGTGACTGGTGTCGGCGCGTTCCCGTCGTCCCCGGCGGGTCGGCGCTGACCCGCCGACGGCCACGGGAACCCGCCGACACACAGTTCGAGGAGGCGACGTACCCCGGCAGGAGGCGGCAGGCTGGGAGGCCGGTCAGGCGTGCGTTCGTAGTGTCGGCGGTGCCTCGTAGTGTCCGACGTGCCCCCGCTGCCCGGGGGCACCGCGCCGAGGCCCTTCGAGGAGCACCCGTGAACACACCCGTCGACGCTGCCCGTCCGACGATCTTCTTCCTGCACGCCCTGGGCACGAGCGCCCGTGAGTTCGACGGCGTCGCGGCACGGCTCGCCGACACGGCCGACGTGGTCGCGCTCGACCTGCCCGGCTTCGGCGACGCGAGCGCCGCCTCCGGCGTCTCGGTCGACGACATGGCCGCCCTGGTCGTCCGCAAGGTCCGCCGTCACGCGCCGGGTCGCTGGCTGCTGGTGGGCCACAGCATGGGCGGCAAGATCGCGTCCGTCGTGGCCTCCCGCGCCCTCGCCGGCGAACACGGGCTCTTCGGCCTGAGCGGCGTCGTGCTGCTCGCGGCCTCGCCGCCGACCCCCGAGCCGATGAGCGACGACGACCGTGCCGAGAAGCGCGCGATGGCCGACGGAGGGGCGCTCGACGCGGCGTCGGCACGTGCGTTCGTCGACGCGAACGTCGGTGCGCCGCTCGACCCGACGTCCGACGCGACCGCCGTCGGCGACGTGCAGCGCGCCTCCGCCGAGGCCTGGACGGCCTGGTTCGACCGCGGCAGCCGAGAAGACTGGTCAGAAGCGGTGGGCGTGCTCGACGTTCCCGCCGTGATCCTCGCGGGCGGCAGCGACGGCGACCTCGGCGAGGCGGCCCAGCGCGAGCTCAACGGCCGCGTCTACCCGCGGGCCCAGGTGCACGTGCTCGAGGGCGCGGGGCACCTGCTGCCCCTCGAGCGCCCCGACGAGGTCGCCGCCGCGATCCGCGACTTCTGGCGCGACGAGGCCGGCACCGGCCCGGTCGTGCCCGTCGACGTGGTCCGCACCCTCGCCTCCTCTCGCGTCAGCACACAGACCCGCGCGCTGCACGCCCGACGGGTGCTCGCCGACGACCCGCGCTACGCCCCCGTCGTGCTCGACGAGGTCCAGCTGCGCACTCTGCGTGAGCTGAGCGACCGCATCGTGCCGCAGCGCGCACCCGAGCCGCGTCAGGGGATCGACCTCGCCGCCCGCGTCGACGCTCAGGTCGGCTCCGGCCGCGGCGACGGCTGGCGGAACGCCGCCCTGCCGCCCGACCCCGACGCCTACCGCCGCGGGCTCGACGAGCTGGCCGGCTTCGGCGACCTGTCACGGGCCGAGCAGGACGCCCTCGTCACCGCGATCATCGCCGGCGAGCACGAGCCCCGGTCCGACGACTTCACGGCCGAGCAGATGACGCTCTGGTTCGAGGACTGCCGGGTCGACCTCGTCCGCACCTGGCTCTCGCACCCGGCGACGATGTCGCGCATCGGCTACGACGGCTACGCGAACGGCGGCGACGGGCCGCGCTTCCAGGGCTTCCAGCTGCTGGCCGCCGATGCCCGAGAAGCGTGGGAACCGACCATGGAGGCAGCACGATGAAGCTCGACGACATGACCACCTACGGGCACGACGAGGTCGTGGACGCCGTCGTCGTGGGCACCGGAGCCGGAGGCGCGCCCCTGCTGGCGAAGCTGGCGGCGGCCGGCCTGCGCGTCGTCGCGATCGAGGCGGGGCCCAACTTCGATCCCGAGCTGTACACGAACGACGAGGACGCGGGCACGGCCATCAACTGGATGGACGAGCGCCTCAGCGACGGCGAGGACCCGAACGCCTTCGGCCCGAACAACTCGGGTCGCGGCGTCGGCGGCTCGACCCTGCACTGGGGCGCCTTCGTGCCCCGGCCCGACGAGCGCGACCTGCACCTGAAGACCGTCACGGGCCAGGGGGTCGACTGGCCCGTCGACTCCGCCGAGGTCACGCGCTACATCGAGCAGGTCGAGGCCTTCGTCGGCGTCTCCGGGCCGAGCGACTACCCGTGGGATCCCACACGGCACTACGCGTACCCGCCCGCGGGGCGGAACGCGGCGGCCGACATGATGGTGCGCGGCTGCGACGTCGTCGGGATCCGCACGGCCGACGCCCCTGAGGCACTCATCACGCACGATCACCACCAGGAGCACGCCGGCCTCCGCCACGCCTGCGTCAGCTGCGGCAGCTGCCACCAGGGCTGCCGCAACGGCGCCAAGGTCAGCATGGACGTCACGTACCTGCCCAGCGCGGTCGCCCACGGCGCCGAGATCCGGCCCGACTCGACGGTGACGGGCATCGACACCGACGAGAACGGCGAGGTCACGGCCGTCGTCTACGTGCACGACGGCGTCGAGCACCGGCAGCGCACCGCGGCCCTGTTCCTCTGCGCCGGCGGCGTCGAGACCCCGCGGCTGCTGCTGCACACCGGCCTCGCGAACAGCAGCGGCCAAGTCGGTCGCAACTTCATGGCGCACGGCGCGACCCAGGTCTGGGGCACCTTCGCGGGCGAGATGCGCGGGCACCGCGGCTACCCGTCGTCGATCATCACCGAAGACCTGAGGGCGCCGGCGGACGCCGACTTCGTGGGCGGCTACCTCATCCAGAGCCTGGGCGTGCCTCCGCTCACGCTCGCCACGACGCTGGTGCGCGGCGGGGGGCTCTGGGGCGACGAGCTGGCCGACGTCATCGGCGGGTACCGGCACCTGGCGGGCATCGGCATCAACGCCGAGTGCCTGCCGAGCGACGAGAACCGCCTCGTGCTGTCGGACGAGCTCGACGGGGTCGGCGTGCCCAAGGCGCGCATCTTGTTCACGGCGGGCCCGAACGAGCAGGCCATCGACGAGCACGCGATCCGCACCATGAGGTCGATCGTCGAGGCCGCGGGCGGCACCGACATCCGGGTCCTGGCCCGGACGGCGCACACCCTCGGCACCTGCCGCATGGGCGACGACGCGGCCGACGCCGTGGTCGACCCCGACGGCCGCAGCTTCGACGTGGCCAACCTGTGGGTCTGCGACAACTCGACGTTCCCCAGCGCCGTCGTGGCGAACCCCGCCCTGCTGCAGATGGCGATGTCGCTCCGCACGGCTGACCGGTTCCTCGCCCAGCACCCGACGGCCTCGGTCGTCGAGGTCCGGGACGGCGGGGCCGACGGCGACGCGGCGCCGGACGGTGCGGTCGACCGCCGTACCCTGGTCTCATGACCGAGACGACCCTCACCAGCGCCGACGCGGCGCGCCTCATCGACCACACCCTCCTCAAGCCCGAGGCGACCCGCGCCGACGTCGACGCCCTGATCGCCGAGGCCGTCGAGCTCGGCACGTACTCGGTCTGCGTCTCGCCGTCGATGCTGCCCCTCGTGCTGCCCGAGGGCGCCGACCTCAAGGTCGCCGTCGTCGCCGGGTTCCCCAGCGGCAAGCACACCTCCGCGGTCAAGGCCGCCGAGGCGGCCGAGGCCGTCCGTGCCGGGGCCGACGAGGTCGACATGGTGATCGACGTCGGCGCCGCGGTCGCCGGCGACTACGCCTCCCTCGAGGAGGACATCGCCGCCGTCCGCCAGGCCGTCCCGGCCCCGACCGTGCTCAAGGTCATCATCGAGTCGGCAGCGCTGAGCGACGACGCCATCGTCGGTGCCTGCAAGGCCGCCGAGTCCGCCGGTGCCGACTTCGTCAAGACCTCGACCGGGTTCCACCCGGCCGGCGGTGCCTCCGAGCACGCGGTCAAGCTGATGGCCGAGACCGTCGGCGGGCGCCTCGGCGTCAAGGCCTCGGGCGGCGTGCGCACCCTCGCCGACGCGCAGAAGTACGTCGCCGCCGGCGCCACGCGCCTGGGCGTCTCGGGGTCGCGGGCGCTCCTCGCCGACTCGGCCGCCGCCTCCTCGGGGGCCGGTTCGTACTAGTCGCACCGAGCATTCCCGCTCGGCCGGACGCCCCGCTGCCTCCCCGGCGGCGGGGCGTCCGGCCGTCCGGCAGCGTCGTTCCCTGCCGCCTGCCGCCTGCCGTCTGCCACCTGCCGCCTGCCGCTTGTTCCCCCTGACGCCGCCGAGTGAACGGAACACCTCGTCGTTCGCCGGTGTCGCGTCCACTCGGCGGTGTCCGAGCCCGGGCTGCGCAGGCCGCGCAGGGGCTTCCCGGTCAGCGGCCGATGCGGTGCTCGGCGATCAGGGCCGCGTGCGGGCGTGAGTCGGGGTCGGTGCGCGTCGTCGTCTCGAGGACGGCGAGCCCCGCTGACCCGAGCTGTGCGGCGAGCTCGTCGACCGGCCAGCGCCAGGCACTCACGACCGCGTGGTCGAACGGCTCGAGCGCCGACGCCTCGAAGAACCCCACGAGGAGGCGCCCGCCCGGCCGCAGGACGCGCGCGATCTCGCGCAACGGCTCCCCGATCGCGTCCGGAGCGTGGTGGATCAGCGAGTACCACGCGAGCACCCCGCCCAGGCTCCCGTCGGCGGCCCGCAGGTGCTCCGCCGAGCCGACCTCGTAGCGGACGCCCGGGTGCGTGCGTCGGGCGTGCTGCACGAACGCGGGCACGGGGTCGGCTCCGGACACGTCGAGCCCGCCGCGCCGCGCGAGCAACGCCGTCCAGTGGCCCGGACCGCATCCGAGGTCGAGCACGGGGCCGTCGAGGCCCCCGGCCCAGCGGGTGACGAGGTCGAGGTCGTCGGGGTGCACCGTGCTCATCGAGCCGAGCGCTGCCGCGTACTCGCCGGCGCGTTCGGCGTAGGCCGCACGGACGGCGTCCGCACCCGCACCCGCACCTGCGCCCGCGCCCGCCTCGGC
>NZ_CAUPYL010000186.1:0-5044 GCF_963515265.1 uncultured Frigoribacterium sp. | reverse complement strand
GCCAGCACCGCTGAGCCAGCACCGCTGAGCCAGCACCGCTGAGCCAGCACCGCTGGGTCCTGACCGCTGATCGTCCGGCTACGCTGGAGGGCATGCCCCGCAGCAACCGCCCGCGTCGTCCGCGTGACCGCGCGGAGCGGAACCGTGCAGAAGAGGTCCGTGACGAGCGTGATCTCGCGCGGTCCCTCTTCGGCGGTCCACGGACCGAGACGCGACGTGGGCGTGAGTTCGTCGTGCAGTCGGTGTCCGCGTCCTCGGCGGTCAAGGAGTACACCTGCCCCGGCTGTGCCCTGACGGTCTCCCCGGGCACGCCCCACCTCGTCGTCTGGCGTGCTGACGGGCTCTTCGGCGAGCAGGACGACCTCGCCTCGCGCCGTCACTGGCACACCCACTGCTGGAGGATCTCGTGACCCTGCCTTCTCCCTCGCCCGTGGACGTGCGCGGCGGCGTCGAGCTCCCGGCGCGCCGCTCCGACGTCGAGATCCACACGGCGGACGGGCTCACCCTGGTGGGCGAGCTCGCGTCGCCGCTCGACCGGGACCCGGTCGCCACCCTGGTCACGCTGCATCCTCTCCCGACCGCCGGCGGGTTCATGGACTCGCACGTGATCCGCAAGGCGGCGGCCCGGCTGCCGGCTCTGGCCGACGTGGCCGTCCTCCGCTTCAACTTCCGCGGCGTCTCGTCGCCCCGGGGTCGTTCGGAGGGGTCCTTCGGCGAGGGCGAGGCCGAGGCAGCCGACCTGAGGGCGGCCGTCGCCCTCGTCCAGGGTGCCGGGCTGCCCACGCCGTGGCTGCTCGGCTGGTCGTTCGGCACCGAGGTCGCGCTGAAGCACGGCCGCGGCGTCGACGTCGCGGGGCTCCTCTTGCTCTCCCCGCCCCTGCACCGCACGACGGACGCCGAGCTCGCCTCCTGGAACGACTCCGAGGTGCCGATCGTCGCCGTCGTCCCCGAGCACGACGACTACCTGCAGCCCGAGGAGGCGCGGGCACGGTTCGCCGCCGTGCCCCGCGCCGAGGTCGTCGCGGTCGAGGGCGGCAAGCACCTCTGGGTGGGCGAGAAGCAGACCTCGAGGGTGCTCGACGAGATCGTGCGGCGCGTGGCGCCCGGCGCGCTCCCGCTCTCGACCACGTGGCCTCCCTCGGGGGGCGAGCAGGCCGCCTCCTAGGGGAGCTCCGCCGGGGGCTCGTCCGCCGCAGCTCCTGCCCTCAGCGAGCATCCTGCCGCGGCACGACGACCTGCCGGATGATCAGGAGGATCGAGGCGGCGACCGGGATGGCGATCAGCGCCCCGAGCACGCCCAGCAGCGTGCCGCCGGTGAGCGCGGCGATGACGACGACGACCCCCGGGACCTTGACCGCTCGGCGCATGATGCGAGGGCTGAGGACGTACGCCTCGACCTGCATGTAGACGAGGTACCAGATGGCCGCGGTGACCCAGGTCGCGGGGGAGTCCGGCAGCAGCACGATCTGCGCGAGCACGATGATCGCCGACCCGCTGATGGTGCCGACGAGCGGGATGATCGAGCCGAGGAACGCGATGAAGGCGAAGACCGCCGGCTGCTGCGCCCCTATGGAGCTGAGGAAGACGAAGCTGAGGACGCCGTTGATGGCGGCGAGCGTGAACTGGCCGATCACGTACCGGCCGACCGACTGGCTGATCTGCTCGGCGAGGTCGGCGAACCGCACGCGCTTGGACGCAGGGACGAGCTGGTAGATGCCGGCCTTGAAGGTGTTGATCGACGAGGTGAAGTAGAGCACGAGGATGACCACGACGACCGTGGCGAAGACCCCGTTGCCGATGGCCACGCCCACGGCCAGCACACCGCCGCCGATGGTGACGACGTTGTCGGGGTTCGTGAGGAAGTCGAGTACTGAGTCGAGCGCCTGCTGCACGTCGAAGAAGTTCTGGGGCACGAGCGCCTGGAGGTTGTCGACGAACTCCTGCGTGGTGACGCTCTGCAGGTACGTGACGAGGTTCGTGATGAGCGCGGTGGCCTGGCTGACGATGACGGGCACGATCGCGAAGACCACGCCGACGAAGGCGCCGATCGCGACCGTGAAGACGATGACGATCGCGAGCCAGCGCGGCACCGAGCGGTTCTCCAGCCACGACACGACGGGGTCGAGGCCCAGGGCGATGAAGATCGCGGCCCCCACGTAGGTGAGGATCGTCGACAGCTCGCTGAGGGCGCCCCCGATCACGAGGGCGGCGATGACGCCGAGGCCCGCCAGCAGCCCGAGGCGGAACGGATCGTGGATCTTCACGCGGGCGGCTCCTGTCGACGACCGGTGCGCCGTTCAGCCCGACGCCACCGACTGCCTACTCTGACGCACCCTGCGCCTGCTGGGCCAACACGGCGCGCAGGTTCTCGAGGTACCCCGCGACGGCGTCGCGTTCCTCCCGGATCTCGGCCAGGCGGCGCTCGGCGTCGTCGGTGAGCTCCGCGGACCGGCGCTCGGCGTCGTCGACGAGGCTCGCCGCACGCTGCTCCGCGTTCGTGAGGACGTCGTGGGCCGTCGCGTCGGCCTCCGACCGGACCGTGCGGGCGTGCTCGTGCGACGTGCGCTCCAGCTCGTCCGCCTCGCGGCGCGTCTCGACGGCGCGCTGCCGCGCCTCCTCGAGCTGCCCCGCGGCGTCGTCGAGGTAGCCCTGCGTCTCGGCCACCGCGGCGTGGTGCCGCTGCACCAGCTCACGCTCGGCCTCGTCGCGTCGGGTGCGCAGCTCGACCTCCGCGTCGCTGCGGCGCTCCTCGAGCTCCCGGGCGAGCTCGGCGACGGCGGTCTCGCGGTCGGCGACGAGCCTCGCCTGCTGGGTCGCGGCCTCGGCCGCGAGGCGCACGCGCTGTGCCTCCTCGTCGTCGACGAGCTGCGCCTGGCTCTCGGCCACCTCGGCGTCGAGGTCGGCCCTCGCGTTGACCGTCTCGGCCTCGACGACGGCCCGTGCCTCGCCCGCCTCGCGCTCGAGCCGGTCCCGTTGCTGCTGCACCTCGCGCTCGAGGCGCTCGTGGGTGGCGGCGACCTCGGCGGAGAGGGCGTCACGAGCCGTCGTCAGCTCGTGCTCGAGGTCGGCCCGGGCGGACTCGACCTCCCTCCGCACAGCGAGGCGCGCCTCCTCGACCTCGCGCTCCAGGGCGGCGCGCGTCTGCGCGACGTCCGCGTCGAGCTCTGCCCTGGTCACCGCGACGTGCTCCGCGAGCTCCGCACGGCCGGTGTCGACGTCGTCGTCGAGCTCGGCGCGGGCAGCCTCGACCTCTCGGGCGAGGTCGTCCCGTCGGGTGGCGACCTCGAGCTCGAGATCGGCGCGGGTGGTCTCGTCCAGGCGCGCCAGCTCGGCGCGGACCGTCTCGGACTCGCGGGCGAGGTCGGCGCGCACGCGTTCGTCCTCGGCGACGAACTCGGCTCGTGCCAGCTCGGTGTCCCGTGCCAGCGCCGCGGCGCCGTCACGGGCGTCGGCGACCTCGCGCTCGACCTGGGCCCGCAGCTCGGCGACCTCGCGCTCGGCGGTCGCGTGCAGGGCGGCGACCTCGTGCCGTGCCGTGCTGACGTTCTCGGCCGACTCGGTGGCTGCTGCGCCCCGCATGGCGGAGGAGTCGCGCTGGGCCTCCTGCAGCAGCGAACGCGCCTCGGCACGCGCCCTGGCCACCATGCGGTCGGCCTCGCCGGTGCTCTCGGCGACCTGGGCGGCGGCCCGGCCCCGGGCGTCCTCGAGGAGGGCGTCGGCGCGCTCCCGGGCGTCGGAGAGCACCCGACGTGCCTCGCTCGTCGACGAGGTGCGGAGCTCCTCAGAGTCTATGTCGGCCTTGCTGACGAGGGCGGTCGCCTGCTCCTCCGCGAGCCGGAGGGTCTGCTCGAGCTTGCTGCCCAGGCCGGCGTAGGTGGGCGTGCCGGCCTCCTCGAGCTCCGTCTGCAGGTCGTCGAGGCGCGTCTGGAGCTGCTTGACGGACCCCGCCATCTCGGCACGGTCGGCGTTGGCCTTGATCAGCTCGCGACGGAGGTCGCCGAGGGCCGCGTCGACGTCGTCCTTGCGGTAGCCGCGCAGCTCGGTCCCGAATTCCGTGTCGTCAGCAGCCACCGTGTCTCCTTCGCGTCCGTGGCGGGCACTGCTCACGTGCCCGGCGCGACGATTTTAGCGGCCGGAGGAGGGCGTGACGGTCCGCGAGGAAGGCCGGGGTGCGGCACTCAGGCTGGTCGGATACGCTGAGCCGTCTTAAATACCCGCCGCCGTGCCCGGCCTCCCGGCCAGGCCCGCGCGAGCTCCGTCGGCGTCTGCCGCGGCGCTCCCACCCGACCGGGATGGCGGCACGGAGGGAGAAAACAACGTGCGTTTCATCATCGCTGTCGTCGTCGTCGTGCTCGCGGCGCTGATGGTGGCCCTCGGGTTCGCCCAGCGCACGGTGTTCGCGCCTCCGTCGAGCGTCTCGTCCTCGGTGTCGACCAGCTCCTCCGAGGCGACCGTCACCGTCGTGCCCGCCAGCGCCCTGCACGGGCACGACGGGCGCCAGACCGTCTCGATCGACGGGGCCGACAGCGTCTTCGCCGCCACCGGTCGCACCTCGGACGTGATGGGCTGGGTCGGCGACGCCGACTACAACCTCGTCGAGTGGGACGCGGACGCGGGCGAGCTGACGACCCGAACCGTCGCCGGCGACGAGACGACGGTGCCCGACCCGGCCGACTCCGACCTCTGGTACGACCAGTACAGCGGCAGCCCCCTGACCTTCTCCCTGGACGCGCCCGACGACGTGTCCCTCGTCGTCGTCTCCGACGGGACCGAGCCCGCGCCGGCGGACGTCGCGGTCACCTGGCCCCTCTCGACGGCGACCCCGACCGCCGGCCCCCTGATCGTCGGCGGACTGGTCACGCTCCTGATCGGCGTCCTGCTGTACATCTGGGCGATCGTGCACCACCGCCGGACGCGTGGCCCCCGCCGCACCTCCAGCGACGGCTCGCGCCCCAAGCTCTCCCGGCCGTCCCGCCGCCGCGCGCTCAAGGCGGGGACCCCCGAGTCGATCGACGCCTCGGCGTCGTCCGGCGCGCGTCGCGGC
>NZ_CAUPYL010000185.1:0-5099 GCF_963515265.1 uncultured Frigoribacterium sp. | reverse complement strand
CACGACGCCCGCGACCGCCGGCGCGGCGACGCACCAGACGGCAGCCCAGGCCAGGAGCCCGCGGCGGACGTCCGCAGAGCCCCGGTCGAGCACGGTCAGGGAGTCGCCGACGAAGCCGCTCGCCAGGGCCGCGAAGACGACGACCACGCCGTAGAGCACCGCGTAGACGCCCCAGTCGGACGGAGCGAGCAGCCGGACGGCCACGATCTGGCCGGCGAGGCCGAGCAGCGCCTGGGTGCCCTGGCCGCCGACGGCGCCGAGCACGTCGACCCTCCGGCGCGGTCGGGGCCGGGCTGAGGGGGCGGTGTCGCCGGGACGGATCGCGTCCTGTGTCGTGGCGGTCATCGGGGCAGGCTCCCCGTGAAGGTGGCCGGCGCGTGGACGCCGTCCAGGTCGAGGTAGAGCGTGGCCTGGTCGCGGCGGTCCTCCGGGACGACGAAGGCGTACCGGGCGGTGACGTCGGCACCCGCGGTGACGACGCTGTCGAGGTCGGCCACGTCGACGTCGTCGTACAGCGGTGCGGAGGGGACGGCGTCGCTGCCCGCGCGCAGGCTCGGGACGACCGACGTGAGGTCGACGTCCGCGTCGGTGCCGTTGTGCACCGTGACGGCGAAGACCACGTAGGGAGCCCCCGTGACCACGCCGGCGCCGGTCGCGGTCACCGTGCCCTGGTCGACCGCCTCCGAGGTGACGGTGAGGCCGTCGGGGTAGTCCACCGACTCGGCGAACGGCACCGCGTCGGCCTGCACCCGGTCCTCGGGGGCCTCGGCCCCGTCCCGCTCGACGGCAGGTGCGCCGGTCTCGGTCGTGACGTACGCGGGGGCGTCGATGCCTCCTCCGCTGGCCGTGGCCTCGTTCGACCCGGTCGTGACGACGACGGCCACCACGACGGCGGCGGCCAGCACGACGACGCCGGCTCCGGACAGCAGCAGGGTGCGGCGGCGCATCAGTAGGCCCCGTCGTGACGGAGGAGCACGCGGACCGTGCGCCACATGATCACGAGGTCGGCGGTGAGCGACCAGTTCTCGACGTAGTAGAGGTCGAGGCGGACGCTGTCCTCCCAGCTGAGGTCGCTGCGGCCGTTGATCTGCCACATGCCGGTCAGGCCGGGCTTGATGTAGAGCCGGCGGTGCACGTGGCGCTCGTAGTCGGCGACCTCCCGGGGGAGGGGCGGCCGGGGGCCGACGACGCTCATGTCGCCGCGGACGATGTTCCAGAGCTGGGGCAGCTCGTCGAGCGACCACTTCCGCAGCAGGCGTCCGACGCGGGTCACGCGGGGGTCGTGGCGCATCTTGAACAGCGGGCCCGCGCCCTCGTCCGCCGTGCCGAGCGAGCCGAGCAGCTGCTCGGCGTCGACGACCATCGACCGGAACTTCAGCATCTCGAAGGTGCGGCCGTCCCGGCCCACCCTGCGCTGTCGGAACAGCACCGGCCCGGCGCTGTCGAGCCGGACGACGAGGGCGAGGACCAGGAGGAGCGGCGCGAGCACCACGAGGGCGCCCCCGGCCAGGACGAGGTCGGACACCCGCTTCATCGCGTGGCGCGGTCCGTCGAACTCGGGCAGCTCGACGTGCATCAGGGGAAGTCCCTCGACGGGACGGAAGTGGATGCGGGGGCCGGCGACGTTGGTCAGCCGGGACGCGAGGACGAGCTCGGTGGCGCGGCCCTCGAGGGACCAGCCGAGGTCGCGGAGCCAGTCGCGGCCGCGGCCCGCGTCCCCGGCGACGATCACGCTCTCGGCGCTCAGGCGCCAGACGGCACGCGGCACGTCGTCGAGGCCCGCGACGACGGGGACGACGCGGTCGCCGACGACGACGCCGGAGCCGTCACGGTCGCCGTCGGTCAGAGCTGCCCCGACGACGTCGTAGACGGCGCCGCTCGTCGCGTCGATGCGGTCGACGACGTAGGCGACGTCCTCGCGGCTGCCGACGACGACGGCACGGGAGAGGAAGTGGCCGGCGCCGCGCTGGGCCTCGAGCCACCGGCGCATGCCCCACCGGCCGAGCACGAGGCCCGCGCCGCCCGCGGGCAGCGCGACGAGGAAGTACTCCTGGCCGCCGACGTGCCCTGCGACCGAGAACCCGACGGCGACGACGACGAAGGCGAGGACGCTGGCGCTGCCCACGCGCTTGTACTCGAGGACGCCGCTGCCGACGACGGCGAGGTCACGGCTGCGGTAGAGGGCCAGGGCGGCGGTCCAGACGACCGCCACGACGAGGGGGAGCCAGAGCGCCTCGAGGACGCCGTCGACGACCGCCGAGGCCGAGCCGGCGCCCTGGTCCACCAGGTCGTCGAGCACGTCGACGACCGCGGCCGCGACCACACTGACGGCGACGACCGCCGTGTCGACGACCCGGAGGCGGCGTCGGTAGCGCAGCGCCCACCGGGCGCCGGTGAGCGTCTCGGCGGCGGGCTCGGCGAGGGGGGCAGACGTCCGCGCGGGATGCGCGGATCCGGCCACAGGCTCGGCGGCGACGACGGGCGCGGGGGCGGCGGCCGAGGGCACGAGGAGGTCGACGGGCTCGGCCGACCCGTCGAGGACGGGACGCACGGACGCGGAGGAGGAGGACCCGGCGGGGCGGCCGGAGGGCAGGAGGGTACGGAGGGACGACGGGCTGCTGGGCATGGGGGGACTCGTGCTCGGGTAGGCGACGAATGACACCGGCGCCGATTCGGGCGGCGACGGGCAACGGAACGGCCGTCCGGTCGGGATTCGGGTCCGTCCGGACGACGGGGGTCGACGGCTCGTCTGCCGGCAGCCGCGGGTACGGCAGGACGGCGACGGACGTCGCTGGGCGTCGCCGACGACGGGTGATCGTCGGCAGGGCCCGTTCGGGTGGGTGGAGCGGTTCGGGTGGAGCAGTTCGGGTGTGGCTCTCCGGGGCGGTGGGTGCCGCTGCCGGTGACTCGACTCTAAGGTGGGGGACCCCCCGGGAGGGGACCCCCCGTTCGGGGGTTCCCCTGCCCCCCGCACGCGGGACATCGCGCCGCGTCACCCCGGGCGAGTCGCGCCCGCGGCGACGCCCGCCGAGTGACCAGGACGCACCGCCCCTGTTCCCCGCCGCGAGGTGCCCCCACGGGGCGACACCTCGTCACGAAGGGTTATGACCTGGTCAAGGTCGCTTTGGGACCTGGTGCCGACCCGGCGGGGACGGGCGCCGATCAATGCCATCACGGCGACAGCTGTCGTGCAGACCGGGTGACGCGCACCCTCGCCCCGCAAGCGGGGGACGACGAACGGCAGGTGTCGCCGCCTGCCGTTCACCCTGCGTCTAGCCCGTGTTAATCACCCCCCGGGCGATGTGTCACGGGCGTGTCACGAAGCCCTTCTCGACCATCCAGTCGAAGGCGACGTCGGCGGGCTCCTCGCCCTCCACGTCGACGCGGCGGTTCAGGGTGCGGAGCTCGTCGTCCGTGAGCGCCGGCGAGATCTGCTCGTAGACCGCGGCCAGCTGGGGGTAGGTCGCCAGCACGTCGTCGGTCAGCACCGGGGCGACGTTGTAGGCAGGGAAGAACCCCTGGTCGTCCTCCAGCACGGTCAGGTCGAGGGAGTCGATGCGCCCGTCGGTCGTGAAGACCTCGCCGAAGTTGCACCGGCCGCGGTCGGTGGCCTCGTAGACGGTGCCCGTGTCGAGGATGCTCACGTTGCTCGTCGGCACCCCGTCCGCCGCGCCGAGCTCGAGGCCGTAGCGCTCGAGCATGGGGGCGAAGCCGTCCGCCCGCGAGTTGAACTCCGCCTCGACGCAGAACGTCCGCTGGTCGACGGGGAGGGCCGCGATCTGCGACAGCGTGGCGACGTCGCCCAGCTCGGCCACCGCCTCCGACCGGACCGCCATCGCGTAGGTGTTGTTGAGCGGTGCGGGCTCGAGCCAGACGAGGCCGTTGGCCTCGTCGGCGTCGCGCACGGCCTCGTACTGCTCCTGCTTGTCGGGGATGCCCGCCGCCTCTCCGAGGTAGGTGAGCCAGGCGGTGCCCGTGTACTCGTAGGTCATGTCGGCGCCGCCGTCGAGCATGAGCTGGCGGACGGCGACGCTGCCCGGCACGTTGGTCATGTCGGTGACCTCGAAGCCCGCGGCCTGGGCCGCGAGTACGGCGATCTTGCCGAGGATGAGCTGCTCCGTGAAGTTCTTGGCCGTGACCGTGATCGCGGCGTCGTCCGGGAGGTCGTCGATCGCCTCGATCGAGCCGGGCGCCACGGCGGGCACGAAGGCGGTCGCGGGCTGCAGCCCGCAGCCCGTCAGGAGGGCCGCGGACGAGGCGGCGACCACTCCCAGCAGGGAGGCGCGGCGCAGCGCCCGCAGGCGGGGTCGTCGGTCGTCGGTGGGGGTCATCGGAGGCCCTTCGGTCGGGCGACGTGCTCGACCACGCGGCCGAGCCAGTCGATGAGCAGCGCGAGGAGGGCGACGAGCAGGGCGCCCGAGACGAGCACCTTCGGCAGGAACAGGTTGACGCCGGTCGTGATGAGGAGCCCCAGACCGCCGGCGCCGATGAAGGTCGCCAGGGCCGCCGAGCCCACGAGCAGCACGAGGGCCGTGCGGATGCCGGAGAGCATGACGGGAACGGCGAGCGGCAACTCCACGCGGAACAGGACCGAGACGGCCGACATCCCCATGCCGCGTCCCGCCTCGACGAGGCGGGCGTCGACGCTCTGCAGGCCGATCATGGTGTTCCGCAGCACGGGCAGGGCCGCGTACAGCACGAGGGCGATCACGGCGGTCCAGAACGAGAACCCGAGCCACAGGGCGAGCAGCACGATCAGGCCGACCGCGGGGGCCGCCTGCCCGAAGTTGGCGAGCACGAGCACGGGGCCGGCTGCGCGCCGGAACGGGCGGCGGGTGAGGAGGACGCCCAGCGGCACGGCCAGGACGAGCACGATGGCGGCCGACGCGAAGGTCAGCGCCAGGTGCTCGCCCGTGTAGGTGACCAGCGCGGACGGGTTGAGGGTCGTGCGCTCGGCGGTCGTGAGCTCGGCGGTCGAGAGCCAGACGCAGAACGCGGCGAACACCACGGCGACGGCCGCCGGCTGGACGACGAGGCCGAGCCACGACGGCCGGGCGCGCCGGGGGCGGCCAGGGGACGAGGAGGCGGCGGGCACGTCC
>NZ_CAUPYL010000184.1:0-5139 GCF_963515265.1 uncultured Frigoribacterium sp. | reverse complement strand
GCCGACGCCGCCTGACCGCCGCCCGCCCGCTGCCTGCCGCTGCCTGCCCGCCGCCTGCCCTGCGGGCCGAGCGTCCAGTGGTCGCGAACTGTCGTTGAGCGGCTCGGGAAGGACCAGATCCGACCACTCGACGCCGTCGCCCCGAGGCGAGAGCCGAGGAGGCACGGGCCGGCCCCGCAGGACGGCGTCAGTGGAACTGCGGCACGATCAGCCACAGGCCGGCGAGCACGGCGGCGATGCCGACCGCGAAGCAGGCCGCGCCCCCGACGGTGGCGGGGAGCGAGCGAGGGGCGGCGGCGACCGCCTCGGTCGCCCCTGCGGCGAACAGCCGGATGCCGAGCGCGAAGGACGTGACGATGACGGCGGTCGCGGCGAGCGCCACCACGAAGACGACCACGAAGGCGCCCCAGTCCACTCCGAGGAACACGGTCACTCTCCCTGTCCGCGGGAGGCGCCGGCCGGCTGGGTCGCGGCGGGCGCCTCCTCGCTGTCGTTGACGGTCTCGTGCGTCACCGGGTGGCGACGGGCGAGGAACACGAAGGCCGAGCCCCCGGCGAGCGCGAGGACTGCGACGAGGACGAGCCCGACGGTGCTGGTGCTGGCGAGCCAGGCGCTGACGCCGCCGACGAGCGCCGCGGCGGGCAGCGTGATCACCCAGGCCGAGGCGATCTTGCCGACGACCCCCCAGTGCACGGTCGCGAGCTTCTTGCCGAGGCCTGCCCCGACGATCGAGCCGGAGGTGACCTGGGTCGTCGAGAGCGCGAAGCCGAGGTGCGACGAGATGAGGATCGTCGCGGCCGAGCTCGTCTCCGCCGCGAAGCCCTGCGGCGCCTGGACGTCGGTGATGCGCTTGCCGACGGTGCGCATGATCCGCCAGCCGCCGAGGTAGGTGCCGAGCGCGATCGCGAGCCCGCAGGCGAGGACGACCCAGAGCTGCGGCGTCGTGCCCGCGCCCTGGTAGCCGGCCGCGATGAGGGTGAGCGTGATGACGCCCATCGTCTTCTGCGCGTCGTTCGTGCCGTGCGCCAGCGAGACCAGGGAGGCGCTGATCGTCTGGCCGTGCCGGAACCCGACCGTCGAGCCGCGCAGCGTCGCCTGCTTCGTGATGCGGTAGGCCGCGTAGGTCGCGACGAGCGCCACCGTGCCGGCCACCAGGGGCGAGATGAGCGCCGGCAGCACCACCTTCGACAGGACGACGCCGAAGTCGACCGAGCCGACGCCGGCACCGATCACGGCGGCGCCGATCAGGCCGCCGAACAGCGCGTGCGACGAGCTCGACGGCAGGCCCAGGTACCAGGTCGCGAGGTTCCAGATCACGGCGCCGACGAGGCCGGCGAAGATCATCGTCGGGGTGACCTGCACTCCCCCGTCGCCCTCGCGGATGATGCCGTTCGAGACGGTGCTCGCGACCTCCGTCGACAGGAACGCCCCGACCAGGTTGAGCACGGCCGAGATCAGCACCGCCACCTTGGGCTTCAGGGCCCCGGTGGCGACGGAGGTGGCCATCGCGTTGGCCGTGTCGTGGAACCCGTTCGTGAAGTCGAACACGAGCGCCACGACGATCACCAGCGTGACCGTGACGAAGACGTCCATCGATGTCGCCCCTCTGTCGTCTGCTCCGGGGCAGGTGCCCGTCCGGAGGCAGGAAGTGCGCGGCCGTCGCGGTGACGGGCGCTGCTCCTGCACCGGCGACGCTAGGCCCGCGGGCGGGCTGCGTCGGTGAACAGCAGGAGAATCATGCACGGCATGCACATGTCGAGCCGACGGGTGCGGGTGCGGGTGCCCCTGTGCCCACCGGAGGCGCGGCGCAGCGTCGAGTGGTCAGGAACTGCCCCCAGACGGGCCGGAAGGACGGTTGATGACCACTCGTCCGACGATCCAGCCAGAACGAGGTCCACGGCAGGATGGCCGACCGGGCTGTCAGCGCAGGCAGCGGGCGATCGCTCGCCGCGCCTCCTCGACCTCGCGGGCGAGCCGGTCCGGCCGCCGCTCGAGGGCCCAGCGGACCAGGTCGAGGTGGTGCAGCAGGGCGAGCCGTCGCAGGGTCGGCAGGGAGTCGTCGAGGTCGACCCCGAGTCCGTCGGCGAAGCGGCGCAGCTCGTCGGCGCCGACGATGCCGTCGAGGGCGCTCCAGCGGTGCACGCGGTCGAGCTCGAGCCACGGCACCGGGCCCGTCCGGGCCGAGCCCCAGTCGATCAGCACGGGGTCGTCGGCGCCGCGGGGCACGAGGTTGCGGGGTGCGAGGTCGCCGTGGACGAGCCCGTGCCGCCAGTCGGCGCTCTCGACCGCGAGCTGCTCGAGGGCCGCTCGCAGCGGACCGCGCTGCCGCTCGGCGTAGACACCGAGGCCGAGGAGGCGGTCGCCCGGCACCAGGGAGTCGAGGCCGTACCGCAGGTGGCGGCGCCAGGCCTCCGGCAGGTCGCGGCCGAAGCGGGTGAGGAGCGCGTCGGGCACGGTGACCTCGGGCACGGTGAGGTCGGGCACGGTGACGTCGGGCCCGCTGAGGTCGGCATCGTCGCCGACAACGGCCGCAGCCCTCGCCCCGAGGGGCACCTCGGCGAGCGCGGCGGCCAAGCGGCCGAGGTCGCGCCACGGGTCGCGCTCGGAGGGCAGGGAGGTGACGTGCTCGACGATCATGAGCGGCGCCTCCCCGAACTCGGGTTCGTAGGCGAGCACCGGAGGGGTCGGCACTCCGTGGCGCGCAGCGTGCTCGGCGGCCCATCGCTCGGCCGGGTAGGTGTCGGGTGCCGACCCGGTGAGATCGCGAGGCGTGCGCACGACGACGTCCACGCCGTCTCCCCAGATCCGGACGACGTGGGTGTCGACGCCGGGCAGGAGGGCGCCCTGCCGGGTGCCGCGAGCGGCAGAGACGAGCTTCTCGACCGCGAGGGCGGCGAAGGAGACCAGCGATCCCTCGTCCCGATCGGGATCAGGGTCCGGATCGGGGTCAGGGTCCGGATCGGGGCAGCTGGCCGTCCCGGTGACGGCCGCCGTGTCGTGGCGTCGCCGTGCGGGTGCGGGTGCACGTGTCGGTGCGGATGCACCGGGTCGGCCCGGCCCCGGCTCAGGCCGAGTTCCCGCCGGCGGCCGACCACGACGAACCGCCGGCCTCGCCCCGCGGGCCGGCCTGCTGCCGCTCGGCTTCGGCCTGGGCGCGGACGCCCGCCCCCGGGTCGGACTCGTCGAGCCTGGCGGCCAGCGCACGGTCCCGCCGGTCGCGGAGCGTGATCGCGACGGTGGCGGCGACGATCACGAGCACGATCAGGGCGATGACGACTGTGGCGGTGTTCATGCGGTGTCCCTTCGACGGCGTCCGCCCACGCTACCGACGACCTCCGCCGTCGTCGAGGGCCGGCGGCTCGACCAGCACCTCGTCGGCGCCTGCTCGTCGACCGCGTCGCGCGCTGAACCGGCGGGAAGCGCTCTCACTGCCCACCGGATGAGCACTTCCTGCCGGTCCAGCGGGTCTACGGGGCCCAGTGGGCGCAGCGGGCGTCGCAGGCGCAGCGGCAGCCGCCTGCGGACCCGTGCGGAACGGCGTCCCGTTGAGGCGGCGGTCGCCCAGCGCCCGCTCGCGGTGGATCGCGGGGTTGTGCGACGCGATGGTGCGGGCGTTCCGCCAGTGCCGGTCGAGGGCCCGGTCGGCGTCCACCGCGGAGGCGCCGCCCACCTCGAACAGGGCGGTCGCGGCCTCGAGGACGAGCGGCAGCACGACCTGCTGCGCCTCGAAGACCGTGGCCAGCGCCTCCTGGTAGTCGTCGTCGGCGGTCGAGGCCCTGTCCGGAGCAGACGCGTCGACCGAGGCCGCCGCAGACGCGGCTGCCGAGGCACGCCCGTCGGCCGCCTCCAGCGCCCGCACCGCGGACAGCGTCACCGCCTCCACCGCCGACGCGATGCTCGACAGCCGCCCGACGACGCCCTGCACGAGCGGGTCCTCGCGCGGCAGCGACACCCCCGCCACGCCGAAGGTGCGGGTGCGGGGCCGGACGAAGTCGACGGCGTCGCGCACCACCGCCCGCGCGATCCCCGTCTCGGCCGCGAGGAGCACGAGCTGGTACAGCGCCTGCGTGTAGGCGAGCGGGCGGCGCTCGGCGTTGTCGCTCCAGGGCAGGACCTGGGCCGGGTCGACCGTCACGTCGTCGAAGATCGTCGTGCCGCTGCCGGTGAGGCGCTGGCCGAAGCCGCCCCAGTCGTCGAGGCGCGTGACGCCCGGCGCGTCGGCGCGCACGGCCAGCGCGACGGGCTCGTCGCCGCGGAGCGCCCCGACCCAGATCCAGTCGGCGTAGAGGGTGCCCGTGCTGTAGAACTTCTGTCCGTCGAGGCGGAGCCGGCCGTCGACCTCCGTCAGCCGGGTCGTCACGGCGGTCGCGTCGCCGCGCTCGGCCTGCGCGTTGCCGACGAGCACGTCGCCGGCCGCCAGCCGCTCGAGCCACTCGGTGCGCAGCGGCCCGTCCGGCTGCGCCCGCTGCGTCTCGACGAACGCGACGTGCCCGCGCAGCAGCTGCGGCAGGTTCGAGTCGGCCTCGCCGAGGCGCACGAGGAGGCGGAACTCCTGCTCCAGGGACGCTCCCCAGCCGCCGTGCTCGACCGGCACCCGCAGCGCGCCGAAGCCGGCCCGGCGCAGCAGGTCGACCTCGTCGACGGGGAGGCGGCGGTCGCGCTCCCGGGCGACCGCGCCCGCCGCGATCTCGTCGACCAAGGGGCCGAACACCGCCTCGATGCGGTCGTCGAGGTGGCGCGTGCCGGGGCCGGCCGTGGGGTCGCTCGTGCTGTCGGTCATGCGCTCCTTTGTGTCACGCCCGCGCCTCCTGCGACAGGGCCGACGACACATGACGAAACGTCACGACACATGTCGAAAGAGAGCTCGCGGCGGCCTCCGACGCCGTGGCAGGGTCGGCAGCCATCACCCCGGCACCGTCCACCGTCCGGCTCGCCGCCCACAGCACACAGCCCACAACCCACCGCTCACCACCCCGAGGAGTCCCCGTGTCCGATCACGACGCACCGCAGTCCACGCCCGCCGCCGACCCGCCCGCCGGCGCTCCCGCCGGGCTCCGCGCCTCCCTCGACGACTCGCGCCGCAAACGTCGCCGCGGCCTGCTCACCGGGCTCGGCGTGGTCGTCGCCGCGGCCCTCGTC
>NZ_CAUPYL010000183.1:0-5166 GCF_963515265.1 uncultured Frigoribacterium sp. | reverse complement strand
GGTCGGGCCGCTGCGACGGTCGGGCCGCTGCGACGGTCGGACCGCTGCGACGGTCAGCCGGCCGCGGAGCTCAGAACGACGTGACGCCGTACAGCGGCCGCTCGGGCCTGAGCATCGAGCGCAGCGTCTGCACGGCACCGGCCCGGCGCTCCCGCACGAGACCCGCGGCCGCGAGCGTCACCGGGTCGACGCCGCCGAGCCACAGGCTGCCGAGGGTCGCGACGTCGACCTCGAGGTCCGCGCGACGCACGGCGGCGCGCTCGACCGTGCCCGCGCCTCCTGCGCTCGTCAGCCGCCAGGTGCCCGCGGCGTGGCCGAGGTCGTCCGAGACGGCGACGGTCACGACGCCGTCGGCGGCCCACGGCCGTGCGGAGAAGGCGGCGGGCACGTCGAGCAGGCGCAGCCAGACGTGGTCCTGTTCGTGCGTCGTGCTGAGGGCACGCGCGTCCTCCAGCGCGTGGACGAGGGGGTCGTCGAGCGGTGCGGCCGCCCACGTGATCGACGTGACGAGGTCGATCGCGAGCAGCAGCTCCCACAGCGCGAGGTACGCCTCGTCGGTCGCCGTCACGAGGTCGGTGACCTCGAGCACGGTCTCGGTCGGCTTCTCGGTCACGCGGTAGACGACGTACCCGTCGACCCGACCCGAGGAGGCGCGGTGCACGGCCCCCCGCAGGCTGCGGTCGGGCTTCTGGTCCTCCCCCGTCGCGAGCCCGAGCCGCCGGTCCCAGCTGCCGACGGGCCGGTCGATCGAGCCGGGCGTGCGGGCGTGGAACCGCGCGAACACCTCGCGCGCGACGGGCTCGAGGCGGGCGGTCGGCACGAGCTCGACGGTGCCCGTGGTCGGCCCGAGCAGCCGGACGGGGCGACGTCGGTCGATCGTCACGGTGCGCTCGCGGGTCGCCGTGCCGAAGCCGAACCGGCGGTAGATGCTCGCCTCGCTGGCGGTGAGCGCCGCGACGGCGAGGCCCGCCTCGGCGGCGCGGGCGAGGTCGTCGGTCATCATGCGGCGCAGGATGCCTCGGCGGCGGTGGGTGGGCTGCACCGTCACTCCCGAGATGAGGTGCGCGGGCAGCAGCGTGCCGCCGCCGACGTGCAGCGTGCGCTCGAACGACTCGAAGGTCGCGACGGGCCACTGCTCGTCGTCGAGGGTGCCGGGCCGCGGCTCGCGGGGCCAGGCGCCCGTCAGCACGCGGGCGTCGGCGACGGTGCGTCGGGCGTCTCCGGCCACGCCCTCCGGGGTGTCGATGCTCTCGTGGAACCCCAGACGGCACGCGGCGAACCAGGCGGCGGTCGCGTCGTCGTCGATCGCGGCGGGGAAAGTGCGGAGCTCGTAGGCGTCGTCGAAGGAGGTCACCCGACCAGGCTAGGGCCCTGGCCGCCCGCCGTGCAGTGCCGGGTCAGTCGATCGCGCGCTGCACCGTCTTGACCGGCAGCATGAGCACGAGTCCGGCGAGCAGCACCAGCGCGATGCCGACGATCCCGAACCGGGTGTCGCCCGTCAGCCCGACGAACAGCGTGAAGAGCCCCGGCGCCAGGAAGCTCACCGCGCGCCCCGTGGTCGCGTAGAGGCCGAAGATCTCGCCCTCGCGTCCGGGAGGCGTCACCCGCGCCAGGAACGACCGGCTGGCCGACTGGATCGGCCCGACGAAGAGGGCGAGCGCGAGCCCGAACACCCAGAACAGGTTCGTGGCCGTGCCGATCGCGAGCACCGCGAAGGCCGCGACGACGAGCCCGGCGAGGGCTCCGACGATGATCGTCTTCGCGCCGACCTTGTCGTCGAGCCAGCCGCCGACGAAGGTGCCGATGCCGGCGACGAGGTTCGCACCGACCGCGAAGTAGATGACCATGCTCGGCGTGAAGCCGAACACCTGGGCGGCGATGATCGCGCCGAACGTGAAGACGGCCGCGAGTCCGTCGCGGAACACGGCGCTCGCCAGCAAGAAGAGCAGCACCTGCCGGTTGGTGCGCCAGAGCTTCGCGATGGTCGAGCCGAGGAGGCGGTACGACCCCACGATCCCGACCCGAGGCCGTCCCGCCGCGGCGGGCAGCTCGGGCACGCTGAGCAGCACCGGCACCGCGAAGACGGCGAACCACACGGCCGCGACGACGATCGACAGGCGGACGTCCCACGCGCCGCCCTCGGTGCCGGTGGCGACGCTGAAGAGGCCGCCCCTCCCCTCCTCGCCGAAGCTCTGCAAGAAAGCGACGAGCAGCAGCAAGAGCAGCACGATGCCGCCGACGTAGCCGAGCCCCCAGCCGAAGCCGGACACCTTGCCGATGGTCTTCGGCGTCGAGACCTGCACGAGCATCGCGTTGTAGCTGACGCTCGCGAACTCGAAGAAGAGGTTGCCGACGGCGAGCAGCGCGGCGCCGAAGACGAGGTAGCCGGGGGCGGGCGCCACGAACACCATGGCGAGCATCGCCAGCACGACGAGGCCCGTGTTGATCGCGAGCCAGAGCTTGCGGCGCCCCGAGCCGTCGCTGCGCTGGCCGAGCACGGGCGCGAGCAGGGCGATCAGCACGCCGGCGATCGTCAGCGCCGTCGAGATGACGGTCGCGTTCTCGGCCTTGGCGAGCACGAGAGCGGGGTTGCGGGTGTCGTCGCCCGCCGCCGCGACGATCGCCGGGTCGACGAAGGCGCCGCTCGCGAGGTAGGTGCTGAACACGAACGAGGTGACGACGGCGTTGAACGCGGCCGAGCCCCAGTCCCACAGCGCCCACGAGACGACCCGGCGGCGGGGGATCGGGGTGGCGTCGGCGAGCGTCTGCGCTGCGGTCATGGGGGTCAACCTAGTCGGCGCCGGTGTCGCGGAGGAGGCGCTGCCTCCCTCTGGGGGCACGCTCGCGGGCACGGCCCGGTCCCGCTGGCCCACACCGCGCCTCCTTGAGTCGTTCTGGCTCAACTTTCAGGTTCACAGCTTGACTCGGCCGACACCGTGAGTAAAGTTGATGCCAGCGGACTCAAGGTCCGCGGCAGTCTTCCCGGTCCGCCGGGCACGCTCGCCCGGCCAGCCGGGCACCCCCAGACAGCACCGCACCAGAACGAAGGAGCGCCACCCATGGCACGTGCAGTAGGAATCGACCTCGGAACCACCAACTCGGTCGTCAGCGTCCTCGAGGGCGGCGAGCCCACCGTCATCGCGAACGCCGAGGGCCTCCGCACGACCCCCTCGGTCGTCGCCTTCACGAAGGACGGCGAGGTGCTGGTCGGCGAGACCGCCAAGCGCCAGGCCGTCACCAACGTCGACCGCACCATCGCGAGCGTCAAGCGCCACGTCGGCACCGACTGGAAGGTCGAGATCGACGACAAGAAGTACACCCCGCAAGAGATCAGCGCCCGCATCCTCGGCAAGCTGAAGCGCGACGCCGAGCAGTACCTCGGCGAGGACGTGACCGACGCCGTCGTCACCGTGCCCGCGTACTTCAACGACTCCGAGCGCCAGGCCACGAAGGAGGCCGGCGAGATCGCGGGCCTCAACGTGCTCCGCATCATCAACGAGCCCACCGCGGCCGCCCTCGCCTACGGCCTCGACAAGGGCAAGGAGGACGAGCTCATCCTCGTCTTCGACCTCGGCGGCGGCACGTTCGACGTGTCCCTCCTCGAGGTGGGCAAGGACGACGACTTCTCGACGATCCAGGTCCGCAGCACCTCGGGCGACAACCGCCTCGGCGGCGACGACTGGGACAACCGCATCGTCGAGCACCTCATCAAGAAGTTCAAGGACGCCCACGGCGTCGACCTGTCGACCGACAAGATCGCGAAGCAGCGCCTGAAGGAGGCGGCCGAGCAGGCCAAGAAGGAGCTCTCGTCGAGCACCTCCACCTCCATCCAGCTGCCCTACCTGACGCTGACGGCCGACGGCCCGCTCAACCTCGACGAGACCATCTCGCGCTCGCAGTTCGAGCAGTGGACGAGCGACCTGCTCGACCGCACCAAGAAGCCCTTCAACGACGTCATCAAGGAGGCGGGCGTCAAGGTCTCCGACATCGCGCACGTCGTGCTCGTCGGCGGCTCGACCCGCATGCCCGCCGTGACGGAGGTCGTCAAGTCGCTGACCGGCGGCCAGGAGCCCAACAAGGGCGTCAACCCGGACGAGGTCGTCGCCGTCGGCGCCGCGCTGCAGGCCGGCGTGCTGAAGGGCGAGCGCAAGGACGTCCTGCTGATCGACGTCACCCCCCTGAGCCTCGGCATCGAGACCAAGGGCGGCGCGATGACCAAGCTCATCGAGCGCAACACGGCCATCCCGACCAAGCGCAGCGAGACCTTCACGACGGCCGACGACAACCAGCCGTCCGTCGCCATCCAGGTCTTCCAGGGCGAGCGCGAGTTCACCCGCGACAACAAGAACCTCGGCACCTTCGAGCTGACCGGCATCGCGCCGGCCCCCCGCGGCGTCCCGCAGGTCGAGGTCACCTTCGACATCGACGCCAACGGCATCGTGCACGTGTCCGCGAAGGACAAGGGCACCGGCAAGGAGCAGTCGATGGTCATCTCGGGCGGCTCGTCGCTCTCGAAGGACGACATCGAGCGCATGGTCCGCGAGGCGGAGGAGAACGCTGCAGAGGACAAGGCACGTCGCGAGGCCAACGAGACCCGCAACAACGCCGAGCAGCTCGTCTACTCGATCGAGAAGCTGATCAAGGAGAACGACGACAAGCTGCCCGACGACGTGAAGTCCGAGGTCCAGGCCGACGTCGACGCCCTCAAGACCGCGCTCGCCGGCGACGACGACTCCGCGATCAAGCCCGCCTTCGACAAGCTCAACGAGAGCCAGTCGAAGCTCGGCCAGGCGATCTACGCGCAGAGCCAGGGCGAGCAGGCCGGCGCCGCGGGCGCGGCCGGTGCCGACGGTGCCCCCGCCGACGGCCAGGCCCAGGGCGACGACGAGGACATCGTCGACGCCGAGGTCGTGGACGACGACGACAACGACAAGAAGTAGGACGGTCTCCCCATGGCAGACGAGAACGGCAACACGCCTGACGAGCCGGTGGTGAACGACAAGCGCCGCATCGACCCCGAGACGGGCGAGGTGCGTCCCGAGCCGGCCGCCCCCTCCGAGGACGGCGGCACCGCCGCGGTCACCGACCCCGACGAGCTGATCGAGGCCGAGGCCCCCGACGTCGAGGTGCCCGCGGGCGCCGAGGCGCCGGCGGGCGCCGCCGAGG
>NZ_CAUPYL010000182.1:0-5200 GCF_963515265.1 uncultured Frigoribacterium sp. | reverse complement strand
CCCGGCCGGGACGCAGCTCGAGCCGGGCGTCGTGCACCACGTCGGAGGCGCCGTACGAGACCGAGACCCCGTCGGCGACGAGCGCGGTGGGCTCGGTCCGCGCCCCCGGCGCAGCGGGCGCCGCTGCGGCCGCGGACGGGGCCCAGGAGGCGGGCGTCACGAGGGCCGTGTCAGTCGGGGTCACGAGAACTGAGGTTAGCCTACCCTTAGCGACCGCCCGCAACCCGGTTCCTCGACGCCGAGACAGCCGGTCGTCAGCCGGCGTCGGCCTGCAGCGCGACCACCATGCTGCGCAGCAGGCGGCGCGCCTCGGGCCGGTCGGCCTCGCTCATCCCCGAGAGCATCCGCAGCTCGACGCCGCGCACTGCCGCGGTCGCCGCCGCGAGGCGTCGCCGCCCCGCTGGCGTCAGACGGGCGGGCAGCGCCTTGCCGACCGGCGCCTCCGCGGGCCGGGTCACCGACCCGTCGCGCTCGAGCGCCTGGAGCAGGACGTTCATCGACTGCCGGGTCACGAAGGCCCCACGGGCGAGCTCGGAGTTCGACAGCCCCGGCCGCTGCGCGAGCAGCTCGAGGCACGAGTAGTGCGTGACCGTCATGCCGAGCGGCCGGAGCACCTCCTCCATCGCCGTCCGCAGAGCGCTCGCCGCCTCCTTGAGCAGGTAGCCCAGCGACGTCTCGAGGTCGATCCCTTGACTCATGTCAGCAGTCTGACATAGGTTTATCCGTGTCAGAAGACTGACACACAAGGCCGCGTCGCTTCACCACGCCGTCACCTCACCCCGATCAGCACAGGAGCACCCATGCCCGTCACCGGCCCCGACTTCGTCTCCCTCCAGGTCCGCGACCTCGACGCCTCCCGGGCGTTCTACGAGACCCACCTCGGTCTCGTCCGATCGCCCGCCGGCCCGCCGCACGCCGTCGTCTTCACGACGACGCCGATCGCCTTCGCCCTGCGGGGCCTCCTGCCCGGCACCGACCTCGACTCCGTCGCCCAGCCCGGCGTCGGTGTCGCGCTCTGGCTGCACGCCACCGACGTGCAGGCGATCCACGACGCCCTCGTCGAGGCCGGCGTGACCGTCGTCGCCGAGCCGATCGACGGCCCCTTCGGCCGCACCTTCACGTTCGCCGACCCCGACGGGTACCACGTGACCCTGCACGACCGGGCCTGACGCACCCCCTCGCCCGCGGGTCGCGACGTGCAGAGCGTGCACCTCGCGCACGTTCGGGGCGATCTCCCGGTCCGCCCCGCCAGGATCGAGCGCATGGACACGGACACCCTGCTCAACATCGGCCTCGTCGTGCTCTTCGTGCTGATCGGCGGGGTGTTCGCAGGCACCGAGATGGCGATCGTCACCCTCCGCGACAGCCAGGTGCGGGCGATCGAGGCCAGCGGCGAGCGCGGCAGGAAGATCGGGCAGCTCGTCCGCAACCCGAACACCTTCCTCTCGGCGGTGCAGATCGGCGTGACCCTGGCAGGCTTCTTCTCGTCGGCCTACGGCGCCTCGACGATCGCCCCCGACCTCGTGCCCGGGCTGATGGCGCTCGGCCTCGCCGAGAGCACGGCGTCGACCGTCGCCCTGATCGGCATGACGCTCGTGGTCGCGTACCTCTCCCTCGTCTTCGGCGAGCTCGTGCCGAAGCGGCTCGCGATGCAGAAGTCCGTCGCGTTCACGAAGACGCTCGCGCCGCCGCTGAACGCCCTCGCCCGGCTGATGCGGCCGGTCATCTGGCTGCTGTCGGTGTCCACCAACGGCGTGGGGCGCCTCCTCGGCCTCGATCCCGACCAGAAGGAGGACGAGGTCTCGGCCGACGAGGTCCGCGACATCATCTCGAACACGAGCGAGATCGACCGCGACAGCCGCAGCATCCTGGCCGACGTGCTCGACGCCGACGACCGCCGGGTGGCCGAGGTGATGAGGCCGCGGCCGGACGTGTCGTTCCTCGGCGGCGACTCGTCCGTCAGCGACGGCTACCGCACCGTGCTGGCCCTGCCGCACTCGCGCTACCCCGTGGTCGGCGTCAGCCGTGACGACGTTCTCGGATTCGTGCACGTCCGCGACCTGATGGCGTCGGTGCCCGCGGCGGGCGGCGACCAGGCGACGACCGTCGCCGACATCACCCGGCCGATCCTCGCCCTGCCCGGGACGACCAAGGTGCTGGCGGCGCTCAGCACCATGCGCGACGACGGCCACCAGATCGCGGTCGTCATCGACGAGTACGGCGGCACCGACGGCATCGTCACCCTCGAGGACCTGCTCGAGGAGCTCGTCGGCGAGATCTACGACGAGTACGACACCGGCGACCGCGGCGAGGGCACGCTGGAGGCGGGCGAGAGCCGCGAGGTCGAGGGCGGCCTGATCGTCGAGGAGCTCGAGGAGCAGACCGGCGTCTCGCTGCCCGACGGCCCGTACGAGACGGTCGGCGGCTGGGTCTTCGACGCGCTCGGACGACTGGCGGTCGTCGGCGACACCCTCGCCGTCGACGGCGCCACCGTGGAGGTGGTCCGCATGGAGGGCTACCGGATCGCGACGGTGCGCGTGACGCCCCTGGAGCACCACGCCGAGCCGCCCGCAGAGGACCGCCCCCTCGCCGAGAGCTGAAGATAGCTCGGCATCGAGCGATTGGCAACCCCCTCGTCCTGGCGCGCCCGACGCCCCTAATGTCGACGCAACGCACCGACGCGGGGTGGTCGACCCGAACCTCCGCCCCGTCGACGTCGATGCGCACATCCCGGTCGCCTGAACTCGGCCGGGGCGCCTCGAGCACCCTCCCCTGGTCTCCCCGTTCCGGAGGAGGGTGCTCGTCCAGGCCTCTCGCCGCGCGCACGCCGCGCACACGCCGCGTCCGTGCCGCGCGCACGTCGTTCGCGCGCCCTGCGTGGGCACTCCGGGTCCTTCGTCCTCGAGGGATGTCCGTTCTGCGAACTCTCTCAGCCATCTAGTTAGAGCGACTAGCGAGTCTGTGTAACCATTCGTGTGTACCGATTCACGGCGGTACGAGGGACACGAACCACATGCACCTCGAGGTCAGCGCAGGGCTGGCAGGAACGAGCAGGACATGACCACCACGCACCACTCCCCCTTCTCCGAGATCCGCGACGCCGACCGTCAGCTGACGCTCTTCGTCGTCGCCACCTCGGCTCTCGCCGCCTGCGGCACGCTGATCGCGGGCATGCTCTTCGCGATGGGCGCCGGCGCATGAGCGCCTCGACCTCCGCGGCCGTGACCGACGCCGGCCACCACCTCCTGGCCGAGACCCAGCCGCTGGACCTGGCCGAGCTCTTCGACTCGGAGGCACTCCGATGAGCGTCGACCTCCGTCGCCTCACGCACGAGGACCTCGTCGCCGCCGTCAGCGGTCGCGTGGGCGGTGCCGTGCGCCCCACGGCGACCGAGCTCGACAGCTTCTACGTCCGCGAGCGGTCCGTCCCCGCGGCCCGCATCGAGACCTACCCGCGTCGCCGCCGGGTCCGCGACGTCGTGGCGTCGATGGCCCAGGCGGTCGAGAACGGCGCCCGTTCCCTCGACGTCGTGCGGCCGCTCGAGGTGAGCTACGCCAGCTTCTTCGTCGACCCCGAGGCCGTGTCGGCCCGCGACGACCGCGAGATGGCGGTCGCCTCGTGACCTTCGCCGACCGCATCCTCGGCTCGGTGCCCGACGACCACGTCGCCTACTTCGACACCTCGATCGACGACGACGACCTCGACTGACCGTCCGCGCCCGACACGGACCACCGGCACTCGCCGCCGCACCCCGACGACCTGACCACTCAGAGGACACCCCCCCGCATGCCGCAGAAGATCCAGGCAGCCCGCCTCCACGCCGCCCTCGAGGCCTGGCGCATCACCGAGCAGCGACTCGACCGCCGAGGGTCCGCAGGTGCGCTGCCGCGGACCGAGCGTGACGCGCTGGCCCTGGTGCTGGCGGCGGAGCAGACCGACGAACCGATGACGCCCAGCACGCTGGCCGCGACCCTCGGCTTCTCGACGCCCGCGGTCTCGAACCTGCTGCACCGCCTCCAGGACGCCGAGCTGATCACCTGCACCCCCGACCCTGCCGACGGCCGCCGCAAGATCGTGACGACCACCGCGACCGGGCGCGACGCCTGCGACACGGTGACGAGTGCGCCCCACGTGCGCAAGTTCCTGATGGGCGTGCCGGCCGAGCAGGCGGAGGCGGTCAGCGCGTTCCTGGACGAGCTGAGCTCGGTCATCGCCCAGCAGCAGACCACGGCTCCCGTCTCGGCCCGCTAGGCGCTGCTCCCCCGACTGCCCGGGGCCCGGCCCCGTCGTCGGCGACGGGCACCTGTCCCGTCCCGCCGGTAGCCTCGGGGTCATGGACGACCGTGACGACGACGCGACCGTGGGCGACCGGGACGCACCGCGCCTCCTCGCCGGCCGCTACCTCCTCGGCGACGTCCTCGGGCGCGGCGGCATGTCGACGGTGCACCGTGCCGACGACCGGCTGCTCGGGCGGACCATCGCCGTCAAGCTGCTCAGCGCCCAGGGCTCCGACCCGGCCGACGCCCAGCGGGCCCAGAACGAGGTGGCCGTGCTCGCCTCGCTGAGCCACCACGCGCTCGTCACCCTGTACGACGCCGACGTCGCGCCGACGAGCGGCCCGGGCTGGCTCGCCATGGAGCTCGTAGACGGCCCGTCCCTCTCGTCGCGTCTGGCCGAGGGCCCCCTCGACACGACCGACGCGGCGCAGCTGCTCGTCGACCTCGCGGGAGCGCTGCACGTCGTGCAGACGGCCGGCATCGTGCACCGCGACGTCAAGCCGAGCAACGTGCTGCTCGCCCCCTCTCCCGTACCCGGTCGCCGCTGGTCGCCCAAGCTCGCCGACTTCGGCATCGCCTCCCTCGTCGACTCGACGCGCGTGACCGCGACCGGCGCCGTGCTGGGCACGGCCGCGTACCTCAGCCCCGAGCAGGCCCTGGGCACGCGGGTCGGTCCGGCCTCCGACATCTACTCCCTCGGCCTCGTGGTGCTCGAGGCGCTGACCGGGGAGCGGGCGTTCCCCGGCTCGATGATGGAGTCGCTGACCGGACGCCTGCACCGTGACCCCGTCGTGCCCGACGCGCTCGGCCCGGAGTGGGCCTCGCTGCTGCGCGCGATGACCGCGCGCGAGGCGGACGCGCGCCCGACCGCCCTCGAGGTGCACGCCCGGGCGGAGGCGCTGGTCGCGGGAGGAGGCCGTGCC
>NZ_CAUPYL010000181.1:0-5229 GCF_963515265.1 uncultured Frigoribacterium sp. | reverse complement strand
GGGCTGACCCCCGCCAACGTCGCGGGTCGCGTCGCGGCGCTGCGGGCCGCCGGGGCCCGCGTGGTCGGCGTCGACGTCAGCTCCGGCGTGGAGTCGTCACGGGGCGTCAAGAGCGTCGAGCTCATCGACGCGTTCGTCGCGGCCGCCCGGCGCTGACGCGTTCGTCGCGGCCGCCCGGCGCTGAGACGGACGACGACGTCGCGGACGCTCAGAGCGCGGCGATCGCCGCCGCGATGTCGTCGACGAGCGCGTCGACGTGGGCTTCGGTGGTGTCGAACGAGCACATCAGGCGCACCTCGCCCGACGCCCGGTCCCAGTCGTAGAAGTGGTGCACCGCGCGGATCGGCTCGACGACCGCCCTCGGCAGCACCACGAAGACGCCGTTCGCCTCGACGGGCTGCGTCACCGTGACGCCGTCCAGCCCGGCGAGTCCGTCACGCAGCCGCCTGGCCATGGCGTTGGCCCGCGAGGCCGAACGGAGCCACAGGTCGCCTTCGAGCAGGGCGACGAACTGCGCCGAGATGAAACGCATCTTGGACGGCAGCTGGGCGTCCATCTTGCGCAGGTAGGTGATGCCCTCCTCGGCCTCCGGCGAGAACGCGACGATCGACTCGCCGAGGACGAGGCCGTTCTTCGTGCCGCCGAACGACACGCTGTCGACGCCGGCGTCCCGCGTCAGCTCGCGCAGCGACGCGCCGGTCGAGGCAGCCGCGTTCGCGAGGCGCGCGCCGTCGAGGTGCACCCGCATGCCGAGCGCGTGGGCGTGGTCGCTGATCGCGCGCAGTTCGTCCCGTGTGTAGACCGTGCCGAGCTCGGTGCTCTGCGTGATCGAGACGGCCAGCGGCTGCGGTCGCTGCTGGTCGCCCCAGCCGTGGGCCTGCCGGTCGATCAGCTCGGGAGTGAGCTTGCCGTCGGGCGTGGGCACGGTGAGGAGCTTGAGGCCGCCCATCCGCTCGGGTGCGCCTCCCTCGTCTGTGTAGATGTGCGCCGTCGCGGCGCAGATGACGGCGCCCCAGCGCGGAGTGAGAGCTTGTAGGGCGGCCACGTTGGCCCCGGTGCCGGTCAGCACGGGGTGGATGGTGGCACCCTCGCCGAACGTCTCGACGGCGAGCTCGGAGAGCCGGGCCGTGTAGGGGTCAGCTCCGTACGACGCGACGTGGCCGCCGTTCGCGTCGGCGACGGCCGCGATGACCTCGGGGTGCGCCCCCGCGTAGTTGTCGGAGGCGAACGTGTGGGCCGAGGCGTCGTGCAGGGAGGTCACCCGACCATCCTGCCCCAGCGGAGGCGGTGGGCCCCGCGACAGGCGTCGGGCAGGATGGGCACATGGGCGGAGTGCTGATCGGGTTCGGGATCATCGGGGTGATCATCGCCGCCGGCTGGGTGGTCGGACGCATCGACCTGCTCGGCCCGACCGGTCACCAGGTGCTCTCGCGCCTCGTCTTCTTCGTCCTCACGCCCTGCCTGCTCTTCTCCACGATCTCGCGGGCCGACGTGCACGTGCTGTTCTCGGACCTCCTCGTGGTGTCGGCCCTCGCCTCCCTCGCCGCCGCCGTGATCTCGGTGGTGCTGCTGAGGTTCGTCCTGCGTCGCTCGGCGGCGGAGACGACCATGGGCACGATGGGCGGCGCCTACGTCAACGCCAACAACATCGGCCTGCCGGTCGCGACCTACGTGCTCGGCAGCGCGACCTTCGTCGCCCCCGTGCTGCTCTACCAGCTGCTCGTCATCACACCGATCGTGCTGACGGTGATGGACACGGTCACGAACCGGGGCAGCAGCGTGGGGCGCGCCGTCGCGCGGCCCCTGCTCAACCCCCTGTTGATCGGCTCGGCGCTCGGGGTCCTGGTCGCCGTGCTCGAGATCGAGATCCCCGACCCCGTCATGCAGCCGCTCCTGCTCGTCGGCGGCGCGGCCGTTCCGGTCGTCCTGATCTCGTTCGGGATGTCGCTCTCGGGCTCGAAGCCGCTGCAGGCACGCGAGGGCCGGGCCGACATCGCGATAGCCACGGCCCTCAAGCTCGTCGTCATGCCCGTCGTCGCCTGGTCGCTCGGCGCCTTCGTCTTCGACCTCGGGCACGACCAGCTCTTCGTCGCGGTCGTCCTGGCCGGGCTGCCGAGCGCGCAGAACGTCTTCAACTACGCGCAGCGCTACCAGACCGGCGTCGTGGTCGCCCGCGACACGGTGCTCGTGACGACGATCGGGTCGGTGCCCCTGCTGGTGCTGGTCGCGGCGCTGCTCAAGTAGGCGGCGCCTCCTCGGCAGGCAGGTCGCCTCAGAAGATCATCGGGCGGTCGTCGTCGAGCTCGGTGTCGAGCTCGAGGTCGACCACGACGGGGACGTGGTCGCTCGGGGCGTCGCCCTTGCGCTCGTCGCGGTGGATCGACGCGTCCGTCACGAGGTCCGCGAACGGCTGCGACCCCATGATGAAGTCGATGCGCATGCCCTCGTTCTTGGGGAAACGCAGCTGCTTGTAGTCCCAGTAGGTGTAGCCCTCGGGCAGACGCGGGCGCACGACGTCGGTCAGGCCGACCCGCTCGAAGGCGGCGAACGCGTCGCGCTCGGGCTGGCTGACGTGGGTGTGGCCCTCGAAGACCGAGACGTCCCACACGTCGGTGTCGAGCGGGGCGACGTTCCAGTCGCCCATCAGCGCGAGCGGCTGGTCGGGTCGCTCGGCGATCCAGGCCTCCGTCTCGGCGGCGAGGGCGGCGAGCCAGTCGAGCTTGTAGTCGTAGTGGGGGTCGCCCAGCTCACGGCCGTTCGGCACGTAGAGCGACCAGAGGCGGACGCCCTCGACGGTGACGCCGATCGCGCGAGCCTCCTTCGGCTGGTCGGGCCCCTCCTGCCCCTTGGCGAAGCCGGGCTGGGTGGGGAACGTGATCGTCACGTCGTCCATCGGCAGGCGGCTCGCGAAGGCGACGCCGTTCCACTGGCTGAGGCCGTGCAGCTCGACCTCGTAGCCGGCCTCGCGGAACGCGTCGAACGGGAACTGCTCGGGCTTGCACTTGATCTCCTGCAGGCCGACGACGTCGACGTCCTCACGGACGAGCCAGTCGACGACCCGGCCGACTCGGGCACGGACGGAGTTGACGTTCCAGGTCGCGACGCGCATGCCGTCCACGCTACCGGCAGGAGGCGCACCCGGCCTGGGCGGAGCCTCCTGCCCTACCATTGGTCACCGTGACCGACGCACGCACGCAGCTCATCGACTACATCCGCTCCGAGGCCGTCTTCCACGGCGACTTCACGCTCACGAGCGGCAAGAAGGCGAGCTACTACATCGACCTGCGGAAGGTCAGCCTCGACCACCGCGTCGCCCCCCTGATCGGACAGGTCATGGTCGACCTCATCGCCGAGGTGCCCGACGTGTTCGCCGTGGGCGGCCTGACGATGGGAGCCGACCCGATCGCCTCCGCCGTGCTGCACCAGGGCGTGGCGACGGGACGCGACTACGACGCCTTCGTCGTCCGCAAGGAGCCCAAGGACCACGGTCGCGGCAAGCAGGTCGAGGGCCCCGACCTCGAGGGCAAGCGGGTGGTCGTCCTCGAGGACACCTCCACCACCGGGGGCTCGCCCCTGGCCGCCGCGAAGGCGCTGGAGGCGGTGGGCGCGGAGATCGCGGCCGTCGCCGTCGTCGTCGACCGCAGCACCGGCGCCCGCGAGGTCATCGAGGCCGCCGGCTACCCCTACTACGCGGCCATCGGGCTGGACGACCTCGGGCTGCAGCCGTGAACGACGCGCGCGACGGCCGCGGGTCTGACGACGAGGAGACGGGCCGGGAGCCGGCTGACGACACGTCGGGGCTCGACGCGGGCGACTGGCTCGCGGCGCAGTTCGCCGACGACGACGCGGTCGACGACGACCACGCGGTCGAGGCCCGCCCGGTCGACGACGACGGCCTGGCGGAGGGCGGCCAGGTCGAGGGCGGCCCGCGCGACGGCGTGTCGGCAGAGGACCGCTCGGTCGAGGCAGACACTGCCGACGACGGCGTGGCCGAGCCCGGCCTCCGGACGGCGGCGACGCCGATCTCGGCCGAGACCGTCCGCTCCGCGCCGTTCACCGTGCCGCCCGCCCCCACCGCCGAGTCCGAGGTCGTGAAGAGCTCGGGCCACCCGATGGCGCTCGACCTCTCGGCGCTCGCCGGGACGGTGCCGCCGCCCTCGCCGTCCGAGCCGACGCCGTCCGGTGAGCCGATGCCGTCCGGTGAGCCGATGCCGTCCGGTGAGCAGACGCCGTCCGCCGAGGGGGCCGTCGAGCACGAGGGCGTCCCCGACGCGGACGAGACCGTCCGGTCGGAGGCCGTCGCGCCTCCTCGCTACGAGGTCCCGCCGGCGGTCGCGCCGCGTCCTGTGCCGGTGCCGCCCGCTGCGGTGCCGCCCGCCGACCCGTCGGCCGCGGGGGCCGGCGACGAGCCCGACACCTCGGACGGCGCCTCGGTCGAGGAATCCGAGGCCGGCCCTGCGCCGCGGGACGAGCCCGGACCCTTCACCGCCCTGATCACGCCTGCCGTCGCGCCGCAGCCCGTCTTCCCGTCGTCCTTCGACTGGAGCACCCCGGCGGCGTCCGACGACCGGGCCGAGGGCCCGAGCCCGGACGGAGGGTCCCGGGACGACGTCGACCTGCCGCCCGCCGCGGGCGAGGACGCCGAGGAGGTGCCCGTCCCGTCGACCGACGCGGCCGACGACGCGCAGACGCGTGCGTTCGACCTCCCGGATGCTGTGGTCCCTGCTGCGGCTGCTGCGCCTGATCCGTCTGCGGACGCGGACGCGTCCGCGCCGGAGCCCGCAGTCGACCTGGTCGAGCCCGATTCCGAGTCCTCAGTCGAGCAGTCCGAGTCCGAGCCCTCGATCGAGCAGCCCGAGCCCGAGCCCGCGGCCGAGCTGACGGGCGAGCCTGAGTCCGCGATCGAGCAGGCAGAGACCGCGTCCGAGCTGACGGGCGAGCCTGAGTCCGCGATCGAGCAGGCAGAGCCCGGGTCCGAGCTGACGGGCGAGCCTGAGTCCGCGATCGAGCAGGCAGAGCCCGCGACCGAGTTCGCCTCGGAGCCCGAGCTTGAGCTCGAGCCCGAGCCCGAGCCGGGCACGGCCGAGTCCGCGCCCGCGGAGCCCTGGTGGATCGCCGAGCACCACGAGATGACCCGGCGAGAGCGCCGCGAGGCCGAGGCTGCCGGCGTCGTCGTGCCGCCCGCGGTGGCGGCGTCCCCGGATGCTGCGGCTGCGGCCGCCGCCGCTG
>NZ_CAUPYL010000180.1:0-5284 GCF_963515265.1 uncultured Frigoribacterium sp. | reverse complement strand
GGGGGAGCGGCGGGCGTCGTCGGCGCGGACGAGGCCGACGGGCCGGTGCCGGCTGCGCTGAGGGCAGCGACGGTGACGACGTAGCTGCGGCCCGTGGTCAGGCCCGTCACGTCGAGCTGGGTTCCCGGTGCGGCGACGTCGGCGCTGCCGCCGTCCCAGGTGACCCGGTAGGAGGTGAGCGCCGGGCCGCCGAGGTCGGCCGGCGGCGACCACGTGACGCCGATGCTCCCGGCGCCGGTGGCCGTCGCGACGACGGACCGGGGGGCGCTCGCGGGGCGAGCGGCGAAGTCGAACGAGATGAGGTACTGGATGACCTGGCCGTAGGTCGGGTCCGTGGCGGCGGCGGAGAACTGCGCGTAGCCCACGTTCTGCGGGACGCCCGTGATGCGGCCCGTCGACGAGAGGCTCAGGCCCGGCGGCGGGGCGTCCACGGCGGCCCAGGCGGAGTTCGAGCTGCTGGCCGAGGCCGGGATCTGGTGATCGTAGGGCTGTCCCACCGTGCCGGGCGCGGCCGTCAGGTAGCCGTAGTTGGCGCCGCCGCCACCACCGCCGCCGCCGCACGCGCAACTCGGATCGGAGATGCCGAGGGCCACGCTCGGCACCACGAGACCGCTGAAGACCGTCAGAGCAACGAGCGCGAGTGCCAGACGATGCAGTCGTCCGCGTCGGCGACCGTGACCCGAGGTGCTCAGGGGGGCAGGCGTGGTCAGATCGTTCATCCGTCGGTCTCCGTCGTGAGGGTGCCCGCCGCTCAGGGAGGCGGCGGGCACCCTCACGATAGATCGCTGGATACCAATGGGTATGCACCCCGTTCGGGGCTGCGGCGACTAGCTCGCGACGGACTCCTGCTCGCGCTTCGGCAGGACCCAGCCCGGGCGCACGAAGTGGCAGGTGTAGCCGTTGGGGAGCTTCTCCAGGTAGTCCTGGTGCTCCTCCTCCGCCTCCCAGAAGTCGCCGACGGCCTCGACCTCGGTGACGACCTTGCCCGGCCACAGGCCGGAGGCGTCGACGTCGGAGATGGTGTCGAGCGCGGTCGCGCGCTGCTCGTCGGACGTGTAGAAGATCGCCGAGCGGTAGCTGTCGCCGACGTCGTTGCCCTGGCGGTCCTTCGTCGACGGGTCGTGGATCTGGAAGAAGAACTCGAGCAGCTCGCGGTAGCTGATCACCGAGGGGTCGAAGACGATCTCGACGGCCTCGGCGTGGCCGGCGTGGTTGCGGTAGGTGGCGTTCGGGGTGTGGCCGCCCGAGTAGCCGACACGGCTCGAGACGATGCCGGGTCGACGACGGAGCAGCTGCTGCGCGCCCCAGAAGCAGCCGCCGGCGAGGACCGCTCGCTCGGTCGTGGTGCCGGTGGAGGGGGAGGCGTCGGGTGCGATGTCGTTCATGCTGTGGAATCTACGCCCGACGTCCGACAGTGCCGTGTGGCCGGGCCGAGTGCCGGCTGTGCGCGCCGTGCACCTTGTGCCCCGGAGGTTGCGTCTCCGTGGCCGCCCCGCGAGGATCGACGCATGGAGACCTTCATCATCGCCCTCATCGTCCTCGGCGCCGTCGTGGTGATCGTGGGGATCCTCATCGCCCTCGTCACGCCCGTGCTGTCGGCCGCGCTCGAGCGCCGTGCCGCGTCGAAGGGCCGCCTCGCGGCCGAGTCGCCGTACCGCACGCCCCGCGCACCCCGCCGCTGAGGGCCGCGCGGCCGCACGCGTCGCCTGCGCCGCCGCCGTCGACCGGGTGGACGCGGGAGTGGTGCCTCGGGAGCGCAGCCCTGCCGTGAAGCTCATCGACGCTCCGCGAGGCACCTGACCGGGGGTTCACGACGTCCCGGCCTGGGATCACGGTACGACGGCCCCCGCGAGATCACCAATCCCAAAACCCCTGGTCAGAGCCCTGGAAATCCCTAGACGTCCTAGCGACGCGTCGCGACCAGGCATTTCTCGCCGACACGCCCGGGCCGGGCTCTGTCCGTTTCGCGCAGTCCTGAGGCGTCCTCGTCGACGCGACGGCCGCCTCCTCGGCTCGTGGGTCCCGTCCCGCCCTGGGATGATCGTCGGATGAGCCTCATCCGACTGCACGACGTGTCCGTCCGCTTCGAGAACGCCCCCGTGCTGCGCGAGGCCTTCTTCCGGCTCGAGCAGGGCGACCGGGTCGGCCTGATCGGCCGCAACGGCTCCGGCAAGTCGACGCTGCTCAAGCTCGTGCTCGAGCAGGTGCAGCCCGACGCCGGCACGGTGACGGTCGAGCCGGGCACGCGCATCGGGTACTTCTCGCAGTTCAGCGAGCTGGACGGCACGTCCACCGTCACCGAGGTGCTGCAGGGCCTCTTCGAGGGCGTGCGTGCCATGGAGGCCGAGCTGGCCGAGATCGACTCCGCCATCGCGGTGGCGGCCACGGACCCCGACCAGGGCGACGAGCTGACCCGGCTGATCGACCGCCAGGCCGAGCTCTTCGCCGAGATGGACCGCCAGGACGGCTGGGACTACCCGCGCCACATCGACACGGCCCTCACGACGCTCGGCTTCACCGAGGAGCACCGCTCGCTGCCCATCGACGACCTGTCCGGAGGCTGGCGCAACCGGGCGGCGCTCGCGAAGATCCTGCTCGAGCAGCCCGACGTGCTCCTGCTCGACGAGCCCACGAACTTCCTCGACGTGGCCGGCGTCGAGTGGCTCGAGCAGTGGTTCCGCGACTTCCGCGGCGCCGCCGTCGTCGTCTCGCACGACCGGCAGTTCCTCGACGCGGTCGTCACCCGCATCGTCGAGGTCGAGGCGTTCCACCTGCACGAGTACCCCGGCGACTTCGGCGAGTACGTGGTGCAGAAGCAGTTCCGGCTGAAGACCATCGAGCAGCAGTTCGCGCACGAGTCCGAGCTCCTCGCCTTCGAGTCCGAGGGCATCGCCGACCGGCGCGAGGCGGTCAAGGTCGCCAAGGCCGCGAAGGCGGGAGGTGCGGGCGGCCTCACGAAGGAGCTCGCGAAGATCAAGAAACAGCGCGCCCCTCGCCCGGTCGACCAGATCATCACCGAGATCTACGGCGGGCTGCACGTCAAGGACGTGCTCTGCCGCGTCGAGGGGCTCGGCAAGTCGTACGGCGACCGCGTGCTCTTCGACGACGTCTCGTTCGAGCTCCGTCGCCGCGACCGGATGGTCGTCTCGGGCTCGAACGGCAGCGGCAAGAGCACGCTGCTCCGCGTGCTGGCGGGGGAGGAGCGGGCCGACCGGGGGCGCGTCGACTGGGCCGGCGGCGCGCGGGTCGTCTCGTACGACCAGGTGCTCGCCGACCTCGACGACCAGGACACGGTGACCCACGCGGTCAACGCCATGCCGGACAGCCTCGCCCTCACGGCGACGCGCAAGTCGGTCGGCCGGTTCCTCACGATGTTCCAGTTCTCCGAGGCCGACGTGAAGCAGCGGATCGGCGCGCTCAGCGGCGGCCAGCGGGCTCGGGTGGCGATGGCCCAGTGCCTGCTGTCGGGCGCCTCCGTCCTGTTGCTCGACGAGCCGACGAACCACCTCGACCTCGCGAGCACGCAGGTGATGGAGCGGGCGCTCGTGCACTTCCCGGGCGCGGTCGTCGTCGTCAGCCACGACCGCTTCTTCAGCGAGAAGGTCGGCAACCGCC
This sequence comes from uncultured Frigoribacterium sp., assembly GCF_963515265.1. Lineage (NCBI taxonomy): Bacteria > Bacillati > Actinomycetota > Actinomycetes > Micrococcales > Microbacteriaceae > Frigoribacterium > uncultured Frigoribacterium sp. Next base: position 1,669 of record NZ_CAUPYL010000180.1, on the reverse strand, counting down.
GCGTCGTCTTCGGGGCGGAGGGCGCGGCGGTCGGCGAGCTCGAGGTCGGCGCGGCCTGAGCCGGGCGCGGTGCGCGTGGCCGGTGCTGTCCGCGCCCGCAGCCCCGGGGGTGTTGACTGGGGACGCTGCGCCAGTCAGGTCTGTCGTGGAGACTCCTCTCCCGCGAGCACCGACACCCAGAAGCGAGGCCGTCATGGCCACCCCTGCACCGCACGCACCCGACACCCTCCACCCCGAGGACCCTGCCTCGCAGGAGGGGCCGGTCGACTCCCAGCCCGCCCTGCGGAACGCCCAGGTGGTCGGCACCGGCATGCCCCTGCTCGAGGAGCGGGCGCCCTCCGACGCCGCGAGCGAGATCCTGGCGCGGATGCGTCGGGTCCGCGACGCGGACATCGCGTTCGCGCTCCAGCTCCGTCAGCAGCTCGACCTGAGCGGCAACGACCTCGCGGCCGTGACGCTCATCCAGCACTGCGAGGCCCGGGGCACGAACGCGCACGCGAAGGACATCGCCCACCAGCTCGGGGTGACGAGCGCGGCGGCGACGATCATCGTCGACCGGCTCGTGGCGCTCGGCCACGTGCTTCGCACGGACGACCCGAACGACGGGCGTCAGCGCATCCTCAGCCTCACGCCCAGCACGTGCGAGCTCCTCGAGAACGCCACCCGGGATGCGGACCGGGCGCTGGCCGAGCTGGCCGCGACCCTCTCGACCAGGGAGCGGACGCGGCTGACGACGCTGCTCGACGCGGTCGCGGAGATCCTCGACGCCGGGCCCGCCGCCTCCTAGGGGCGCTCTGCGGGCCGTTCACGACCTATCCGCTTTGCGAAGTCCCTCGAACGATTAGCTTCGTGCATTAGGTAGACCCCGTGCCGGGGCATAGCTTCGGGGTACCGGATCTTCCCCTCCGGCGCCCTCCGCCGATACGCCGCCAACATCCTGGTGGTCCTTCGCGGGGCGCTGTGCACCCGGTTGACGCGAGGCCAGCTACGCCTCAGATCACGGCCGTGTCCCATGACGACGATCGATCCTGTCCGAACTGCCGCCCGCCCGCTCCTCCACGTCCGTGAGGTGCCCGCGCCGGCCACCCGCCCCCCGCTCGCACCCCGTGGCGCGAGCAGCTACACCACCGCTCCCGGCGCCGTGCCCGTGCGCATCGGCTCCTACCGTCGCGGCGCTCGTGCGTCGCGCTCCGCAGCCCCGGTCGTCTCGGCCGAGCTGACCTACGGCGACTTCTTCGCCACGCCCGGCGCCTAGCGCCGCGGCGTCGCCCTCCCGCGACGCCACCTCCTCCGGCACCGTCCGGCAGTCGGCACCCCGACGCACCCGATCCGTCCCGTCCCGCACCCCGGGACAGGTCGTCCCCTCAGCTCCCCTCACCCGAGAGGCACCACCGTGACCCAGACCCCGTTCACCCCCGCCCCCGCCGTCGACCACCTGTCCGTCGCGACCGAGGCCATCGACGTCATCTCGCTGATCTCCGCCCAGGACGCCGCGTGACCGCCGCCGAGCTGGCGGCGCTGCCGCCCGAGGCGCTCGTCGACCTCGTCCGTCGCGTGCTGCGCGAGCTCACCGCGCGCTAGGGCCCTGCCCCGCGGGCGGCCGTCAGGTCGAGACCCCGAGAACCGCCGATGCCCACCACCAGGCAGGCGGGGGGGGGGGGGTTGGGGG
>NZ_CAUPYL010000179.1:0-5313 GCF_963515265.1 uncultured Frigoribacterium sp. | reverse complement strand
CCCCAGGCCTCGGCGCCGCGGCGCACCCCGGCGAGCACCCGTCGGACGAACGCGGCGTCGCGGCCCGCCACCGCGTCGAGCAGCCCGACGGGCGCGGCGCCCATCGCGCTGAGGTCGTTCACGTTGACGAGCACGCCGCACCAGCCGGCCCACTCCGGGTCGCGCTCGACCATCGAGGGCAGGATCGCGTCACAGGCCGCGACGACGTCGGTGCCCGGCACGGGCGCTCCGTCGTCGCCGACCCAGCCCGCGCCTCCCAGTGATCCGTCGGGCGAAGCCGCCCACGCGGTGTGCGGTTCGAGCACGGCCTCGAGCAGCGACTTCGTCGCGTCGACGAGACGCTGGTGCCGGTCGATCGGCCAGCGCATCCGGAGGTGGTCGACGCCGCCGATCACGCAGCGGCCGGTCTGCTCCCAGCCGAGACGCCGGAACAGCACCGACGAGCGCACCTGGACGGTCGCGTCGAAGCGGAGCACTCCGAGCTGCTCGGCGAGCGCCGACGCGGCCCGGACGAGTGCGGACCCCACGCCGAGGGCGCTCCGGGCCGACGGCGCGACGACGAGCCGGGAACCGGTCCACCAGCCGACGTCCTCCTCCCCCACGGGCGCCAGGCGCACCCCGCCGACGACGCCTCCGCCAGCGCGAGCGACGAGCACGACGGTGCGCGGGTCGTCGTCGAGCTCGTCGCGGTCGGTGCCCTCGAAGAGCCCCTGCTCGTCGACGAACGCGTCGCGCCGCAGCCGTCGGTACGCCTCGACCTCGGCGCGGTCGGCGACCCCCACGATGAACTCCGCGGCCGGCGGCGCGACGACCCGCGGCCCCATCAGGGCGGGCACGTCGAGCAGCGCCACCTCAGCCCCCGGCCGTCTGCAGCGCCGAGCACGCGCCGCAGGCCGCGCAGCCGGCCTTCTGGTCGGTGCCCTTCATGCCGGCCGCGATCAGCGCCTCCGACACCCGGAAGGTGATGTCGTGCAGCACCGAGCCGTGCGGCGCGGGCACGTGGTCGACGTCGGTCGCGAGGGTCCCGCGCAGCGGGCGGAACGGGACGATGAACGGGTAGACGCCCATGTCGATCAGCTCCTGGGCGCCGGCGACTATCTCGTCCGGGTCCTCGCCGAGGCCGACGAGCAGGTAGGTCGAGACCTGGTTGCGGCCGAAGACGCGGACGGCCTCGCGCCAGGCGGCCCGGTACTCGTCCATCGACACGCGCGACTTGCCCGGCATCCAGCGGCGGCGCACGTCGTCGTCCATCGACTCGACGTGGATGCCGATCGAGCGCGCGCCGGCCTCGTACAGGTCGGTGATCGTCGCGAGGTCGCCCGGCGGCTCGCACTGCACCTGGATCTCGAGCTCGGGCACCACGGCCTTGACGGCGCGCACGCACCGAGCCAGGTGGGTCGCGCCGCGGTCGCGCCCCTTCGAGGTGCCGGTGGTCATCACCATCTGCTCGACGCCGTCCAGTCGCCAGGCGGCCTCGGCCACCTCCGCGATCATCGACGGCGTCTTGACGGCCACGGTCGCGCCGGAGTTCAGCGACTCCTCGATCGAGCAGAACCGGCAGCGCTCGGCGACGTCGTAGCGCACGCAGGTCTGGACGACGGTGGTCGCCAGCACCTTGGCCCCGTGGAGGCGCGCGATCGCCTCGTAGGAGACGCCGTCCGCCGTCACCAGGTCGTAGAACCGGGGGCGGGCCACCGGCGTGACCTCGATGCCCGTGTCCTCGCCGTCGAGCAGCAGTCGCCCGTCGTCGACGAGGTACGGGCTGTCCTGGCTCTGCGGGATCGCGGACTGCAGGCCCTGGAACAGGACGTGTCCGTCGTCGCTCGGACCAGCGCCTCCTTCGCGGTGCACGGGGGCGGCGACCCGGATGCCGCGGATGGCGACGTCGACGCGGGTGGAGAGCGCCCCGCCGTTCGAGATGCCGACGGCACCGCGCGCGGGGGCCTGCGGCTCGTTCGTGATCGTCACGCGGTCACCGGCTCAGACCATGTAGGTGCTGTTGATGATGGCGCCCTTGCGGGCGTAGTGGATGACGGCGTCCTGCACGTCGAGGGGGTGGCACGGGATCACGCCGGCGATCAGGTCCTCCTCGCGGTTGCCGTGCAGCGCGAGGCCGAAGCGACAGCAGAACACCGTCCCGCCCTCGGCGATGAACGTCTCGAGCGCGTTGTTGATGTTGTTCTCGCCGGGGAACCCGTCCGAGCCCGTCGTCGGGAACCCGCGGTTGGCGATGCAGTTCATCGAGCCGGGGCCGTAGAAGTAGAGCACGCTCGTGAAGCCCTTGCGGAGGGCCCTGGTCGCCTGCAGCACGGCGACGAAGCTCACCGACGACTCGTGGGCGATGCCGTGCACGAGCTGGAAGTAGTGCTCGTCCTTCGTGGCCGTGTAGTCGGGGAAGATCTTGGTCGAGCCGTAGATGTTGCTCCCCTTCGGCAGCGAGGGGTGCGCGATCTCGTTGCGGGAGATCTCGATGTTGTCGAGGACCTGCTGGTCGAAGTCGATGTCGTTGTCGCTCATGGTGCGGGCTCCTTGCGGGGTCGGGACGAGACGGTGCCGGTCGAACTGCGGTGCCTGGATCTGGTCCCGAGTCTTCGACCGCCGTGTTGCAGGCGGATTACGAGGATTCGCCGTTTTGTTTCGGCGGCGCGGATCGTTCCTCTCTATCGCGGCCCGCACCTGCGACACGAGTTCTTATTCCCGCTGTAACCAATCGGAAACAGCTCCTGGCGTCTGATGGACGCACCGCAGGAACCTGCGCCACCGCCTCCACCGACCAGAGGAGACACGATGTCGACGACCGTCGCCGCCGTCTCGGCGAACTTCACCCGGGACCTCGACCAGAACTACGAGCTCATCGAGACCCTCGTCGGCGAGGCGAGGGCGGCCGGCGTGCAGCTGCTCGTCTTCCCCGAGGCCGCGATCGGCGGCTACCTGTCGTCGCTCGGCAACCACGGCGACACCCTCAAGACCACGACTCGCTCGCTGCCCCCCGCGGTCGCCCTCGACGGCCCCGAGCTGCGCCGCGTGCAGCAGATCGTCGGCGACATGGTCGTCTGCATCGGCTTCTGCGAGCTCGCCGACGACGGTGAGACGCGCTACAACGCCGCGGTCTGCCTCGACGGCACCCGCATCTACGGCTCGTACCGCAAGGTGCACCAGCCCCTCGGCGAGGCCATGTCGTACTCGGCGGGCGACGTCTACGAGGCCTTCGACACCCCTGTCGGCCGCCTGGGCCTGCAGATCTGCTACGACAAGGCGTTCCCGGAGGCGGCCCGGTCGCTGGCGCTGGACGGCGCGGAGATCATCGTCAGCATGTCCGCCTGGCCCGTGGCCCGCACGGCCACCGCCGAGAACCTGCAGGACGACCGCTGGACCTACCGCTTCAACCTGCTCGACACGGCCCGCGCCCTCGACAACCAGGTGTTCTGGATCGCCTCGAACCAGGCCGGCACGTTCGGCTCGCTCCGCTACGTCGGCAACGCGAAGGTGGTGGACCCCGGCGGCGTCGTGCTCGCCACGACCCTGCTGGAGGCGGGCCTCGCGATCGCCGAGATCGACGTCGAGGGCACGTTCCGGGCGATGCGGGGCGGCATGTTCCACCTGCGCGACCGGCGGCCCGACGCGTACCGCACCGGCGAGGCCGAGGCGGCCTCCGCCGCCGGCAGGAGCCTCGCCCGTGCCTGAGATGACGTTCCGGGTGCGCTGGCCGGACGGCTCCGAGACCGCCTGCTGGTCGCCCAGCCTGGTGATGCACGACTGGCTCTCCCCCGGCGCCGACTACCCGCTCGCCGAGTTCGTCGAGCGCTCGACGACCGCCCTCCGCATCGCGAGCGAGCGCGTCGCGGCGACCTACGGCTTCGCCTGCACCTCCGCGATGCAGCAAGAGGCCGAGATCACCGCGATCGCGGCGACGCACGCAGGAGGCGCGGTGCGGGTGCTCGAGATGCACCCGCCGCTGCCTGCCCCGGCGACCGCAGCCGCGCCTCCTGCGGGAACGTCGTCGACGACCGCCGCGAGCGCCTCGGGAGCGTCGTCGTGACCGCGCTCGTGACCGCCCCGCGCCGCGTCGTCGACGGCACGCACGTCGAGGTCGCCGTCGTCGGAGGCGGCCAGGCGGGCCTCTCGATCAGCTGGCACCTGACGCGGCAGGGCGTCGACCACGTCGTCCTCGAGCGCGACACGGTCGCGCACGACTGGATCGACCGCCGGTGGGACGCCTTCACGCTCGTGACCCCGAACTGGCAGTGCGTGCTGCCCGGCTTCGCCTACGACGGCGACGACCCCGACGGCTTCATGGGCCGCGACGAGGTGCACGCGTGGATCCGTCGCTACGCCGCCTCCTTCGACGCCCCCGTCGTCGAGGGCGTGCTCGTCACCCGGCTGCGGGAGGCGGCGGCCGGCGGGTTCGAGGTCGTCACCGACCAGGGCACGATCGTCGCCGACCAGGTCGTGCTGGCCACCGGCGGGTACCACCGGCCCGTGCTGCCGGCGGTCGCCGCGGGGGTGTCCGACGACGTCGTGCAGGTGCACTCGGCCGACTACCGCTCGCCGAAGGCCCTGCCCGAGGGCGGCGTGCTCGTCGTCGGCTCGGGCCAGTCGGGCGCCCAGATCGCCGAGGACCTGCACCTCGCCGGACGCCAGGTGCACCTCGCGCTCGGCTCCGCGCCCCGGTGCGCCCGCTTCTACCGCGGCCGCGACTGCATCGCCTGGCTGAGCGACATGGGCGTGTACGACGTGCCCGTCCAAGCCCAGGTCGGCGGCCTCACGAAGCGCGAGTCGACGAACCACTACATGACCGGGCGCGGCGGCGGGCGCGACATCGACCTGCGCGCGTTCGCGCTCGAGGGCATGCGGCTCTACGGCCGGCTGACCGGCGCCGAGGGCACCGCACTGACCTTCAGCCCCACCGCGGAGGCGTCGCTCGACCACGCGGACTCGGTGATGGAGTCGATCAAGACCGACATCGACCGCTTCATCGAGCGCACCGGTGTCGACGCGCCCGTCGAGCCGCGCTACGTGCCGGTCTGGCGGCCCGAGGCCGAGGTGACGAGCCTCGACCTGCGCGAGGCGGGCATCACGAGCGTCGTCTGGTCGGCCGGGTTCCGGGCGGACTGGTCGTGGGTGCAGGTCGGGGTCTTCGACGGAGGAGGCGTCCCGACGCACCAGCGCGGGGTCACCACCGCGCCCGGGCTGCACTTCCTCGGGCTGCCGTGGCTGCACACCTGGGGGTCGGGGCGCTTCGAGGCGATCGCCCGCGACGCCGCACACGTCGCGGAGAGCGTCGCGGCGCGGGCCGGGCGGGCCGGCGGGGCC
>NZ_CAUPYL010000178.1:0-5370 GCF_963515265.1 uncultured Frigoribacterium sp. | reverse complement strand
GCCCTGCAGGTGATGGCTCCGCGGCCTCGTGCAGTACGCATCACTCTCAAATCACGGGGCGGCGGGGGGGGGGGGTGAGCCCGGAGGGAGGAGCGGGGCAGCGTCGAGGAGGCGCGTCCGGGGCACGCAGGGTCCCCCCGGGCACGCAGGGTCCCCCTGGGCGCGCAGGGTCCCACGGGCGCGCAGACCGGGCCTGTGTGCCGAGGCGGACGCCTGAGCATGGGCAGCATCCCCGGGCACGCAGAGAGGCCCCGGTGCCGCAGCACCGGGGCCTCTCCGTCAGGCAGGGGCCGTGTTACTCGACCTGGCCCTCGACCGCCGTCTGGTAGACGGGGACGTTGTTGTCGTCGAACTTGTAGATGCCGATGAAGGCGCTCGACGGGTCGTTGTTGTCGTCGAACGCACCGATGCCCGAGGGGCCCGTGTAGTGGATGTCGTCGCCGGCCTCGATGGCCGTGACGCAGTCCGCGAACGTGCTGCACTCGGTGCCCTCGTCAGCACCCGACACCGCCGCCATGTTGGCCTGGATGGTGCCGGAGTCCGTTCCGCCGCCCTTCACCGCGGCGAGCGCGGCGAGGATGACGGCGTCGTAGGACTCCTGCGCGTACGAGTAGTCGGCCAGGGCCGAGCCCGCGGTGCGCTGGTAGAACTCGGCGAAGCGAGACTGCAGGTCGGTCGACGGGAACGCACCGGGGATGGTGCCCTGGGCGCCGGCCAGGGTGCCCGGGTCGAAGTCCTCGCTGTAGTCGGCCGTGTTGCCGTCCGACATGTAGACCGTGCTGATGTCGGCGCCCTGCGAGATGAGCTCGGGGACGATCGACTTGGTCTCGTCGAAGGCGAGGATGACGATCGCGTCGGGGTTCGTGGCCAGCGCGGCCGTCACCTCGGACGAGAACGTGGTCTGGCCGGGGGGGAACTCCTGGCCCTCGCCGGACGCGCCGTAGACGACGGTGCCGCCCGAGGCCTCGATCGACTCCTGGACGGAGTCGCGCAGGCCGGTGCCGTAGGTGTCGTTGAAGACGAGGAACGCGACGTTGGCACGGCCGTCGTTGACGATCTGCGTGCCGAGCGCGCTGCCCTGGACCGAGTCCGGCGGAGCGGTGCGGAAGTAGTACGACGAGTAGCCGCTGAGCGAGGTCGCCGTGTTGGCGGGCGAGATCTCGACGATGCAGGCGGCGGTGAGCTGGTCGATGACGTTGAGCGTGACGCTCGACGACTCGGCGCCGATCGCGACCGGCACCTTCGCGTCGATCAGCTGCGTCGCTGCGGCGCTCGAGACGGTGAGGTCGTTGCTGTCGCCGGAGTCGGTCGCGGGGTCGATCGTGACGTCCTGGCCGAGCACGCCGCCGGCGGCGTTGATGTCCTCGACGGCGAGGCCGACGCCGGCCTCGGCGGGCGGGGCCAGGTAGGCGAGCGTGCCCGTGTTCGGCAGGATCGTGCCGATGCGGAGGGCGTCCTGGCCGGGGCTGCTGGGCGCCTCGCAGGAGGCCGCGGGGTCGGCCTTGGTCGTCGACGACGCGGACGACGACGGGTCGTCGGTCGAGGAAGAAGTGGTGGAACAGGCTGCGAGCAGAACGGAGGCGGCTCCTGCGAGCGCCAGGGCCCTCAGCCCTTTGGTGGATCGGATCATCCGTGGTCCCTTTCATGAAGCGCGTACAGCCGGACCGACACTAGGTGGACGGTCCCCGCGATTGAGAAGAAACTAGGGGCGGAATGTTTCCTGCGTGTGTTCTCCCGGTCACCCTGCCGTTTCGTTAGCAATTCGTGACATCGACTCAGCACCTGCCGAGCGGTCGCCCCCGGGGCCGGCGTCACGTCCGCCGTCAGGGTCGGGGGCCAGTGCCGCCGCACGGTCGGCCTCGCGGCCTCGCGCACGGCTCCGCCGGCTCGTCACGACCATGTCGGTCGTCAGCACGATCAGCGCGACCCAGACGATGGCGAACCCGATCCACCGGCTCGTCGGCATCTCCTCGTGCAGCAGGACGACCCCGACGACGAACTGCAGCACGGGCGCGAGGTACTGCGTCAGCCCGATGGTCGCCAGCGGCAGCCGACGTGCGGCGGCGGCGAAGAGCAGCAGCGGCACCGCCGTGACGATCCCCGAGCTGATCACCGTCAGCGTGTGCACCAGGCTGACGGAGCCGAACACGACGCCCCCGCCGATGCCCGTGACGGCCAGCACGACGAGCGCGACCGCCGCGAACGGCGCGACCGCCATCGTCTCGAGGGTCAGCCCGCTGACGGCGTCGACCTTGCCGCCCATCTGCTTCTTGACGAGCCCGTAGGCCCCGAACGAGAAGGCCATGATCAGCGACGGCCACGGCACCCCGCCCGTGCCCACCGTGATGACGACGACGGCAACGGCGCTCAGGCCGATCGCGATCCACTGCACCGGCCGGAGACGCTCCCGCAGCACCAGCACCGCGAGCAGCACCGTGACGATCGGGTTGATGAAGTACCCGAGGGCCGCCTCGACGACGTGCCCGGCCAGGGTCGCGACGATGAAGGTCGTCCAGTTGACGACGATGAGCACGCCCGCCAGCGCCATGGTGCCCACGACCCGGCCTTGACGCAGCAGCGCGAGGAACGCCGGGAACCCGCGGGTGACGGCGAGCAGCACGACGCAGAAGGCGAGGGAGAACAGGATGCGCCACGAGACGATCTCGAACGGCCCCGAGGGCGACATGAGCAGGAAGAACACCGGCAGCACGCCCCAGAGGCCGTACGCGCTGACGGCGTAGGCGAGGCCGCCCGACGAGGAGGTGCGGGTGCGGGTCACGAGAGCGCTCTGCGGTTCACGGGTCGACTCTAGGGCGGGCCGCCGTCGTCGGACACGGCCACTCCTGCCACGCTGGCTCGCTCCGCTGCCGTTCCCGGCCGGGGACGACGAAGGCCCCCGCCTGGGCGGGGGCCTCCGGGTGGAGCAGGTGCGTCGTCTGCCTAGCGGACGATGACGGCGAGGACGTCGCGCGCCGATAGGACGAGGTAGTCCTCGCCGGCGTACTTGACCTCGGTGCCGCCGTACTTGCTGTAGATGACCTTGTCGCCGACGGCGACGTCGAGCGGCACGCGGTTGCCGTTGTCGTCGATGCGACCCGGTCCGACCGCCACGACCTCGCCCTCCTGGGGCTTCTCCTTGGCGGTGTCGGGGATCACGAGGCCGGAAGCCGTGGTCTGCTCGGCTTCGACCTGCTGGATGACGATGCGATCTTCGAGCGGCTTGATGGAGACCGACACGGTTGACCTCTGCTTTCTCGGAACTTCGTAGAACGTGGGCTGGCACTTGCCACGTGCGAGTGCCAGAACAACTGTAGAGCCGAACTGGCACTCGGTCAATCCGAGTGCCAGAGTCGGTCGGCGATGGGCGAGACTGGTGTCATGGACACTGCTGAGCTCCTCGACGTGCTCTCGCCCGAGGGGCTCCGACTGCTCGACTCGCTGCCCCCCTGGAGCGCGTCCGACGACGTCGTCGGCGCCGTCGCGGCGCTCCGCCGGCAGGGCCACTCGCCTTCCCTGGTCGCCGCCGTGCTGAGCCAGTCGCGGCTCCGGGCCAAGGCCGTCGCGAAGTTCGGCGACTTCGCCAGCCGCATGCTGTTCACCGAGGCCGGTCTCGAGCAGGCCACGCGCCTCCCCGTCGCCGCCCGTCACGCCGGCCGCTACCGGGCCGCCGGGCTCGGCAGCGTCGCCGACCTCGGCTGCGGCATCGGCGGCGACGCGCTCGCGCTGGCCGCCCTCGAGCTCGACGTGCTGGCGGTCGACCGCGACGAGGTCACCGCGGCCGTCGCCTCCTACAACCTCGCACCCTGGGCTTCGTCCCGCGTCGTGCACGGCGACGCCGCGACGGTGGACGTCGGCGACGTCGAGGGCGTGTTCCTCGACCCGGCCCGCCGCACGGCCGGCCACGCCGCGACGAGGCGCCTGGCCGACCCGGCCGACTGGTCGCCCTCGCTCGACGTCGCGTTCGGCTGGGCCGATCGCCTGCCCACCGGGGTCAAGCTCGGCCCCGGCGTCGACCGCGAGCTGCTGCCCGCCGACGCCGAGTGCCAGTGGATCTCGGTCGACCGAGAGGTGGTCGAGGTCGGCGTCTGGTTCGGGCCGCTCGCCCGCCCCGGCGTGGGCAGGGCAGCGCTGGTCGTGGGCGCGCACGGCACGGCCGAGCTGACCGCTCGCGCCGACTCCGACGACGTCGAGGTCGGGGAGCTCGGGGAGTACCTCTACGAGCCCGACGGAGCCGTCATCCGCGCCCGGCTGATCGGCGATCTCGCCCGGCGGCTCGGCGCGCGGACGCTCAGTCGCGACATCGCCTGGCTCACCTCCGACGAGGCGGTCGAGACGCCGTTCGCCCAGGTGTTCCGCGTGGTCGAGACGTTCCCGCTCGACGAGAAGACCCTCAAGCGCGAACTGCGCACCCGGGGCATCGGTCGGCTCGAGATCAAGAAGCGCGGCGTCGACGTCGACCCTGCCGCGTTCCGCAAGCGGTTGTCGCTGCAGGGCACCCACGCCGCGACCCTGGTGCTGACCCGGGTGGCCGGCCGCCACACGGCGCTGCTCTGCGAGCGCATCTGACGTCAGGCCGTCCCGGCAGCCGACCGTCCTGACGGCCCGCCTGCCGGACGACCTGCCCCTCTGAGGACCTGCCCCAGGAGGCGCGGGTCAGGACCCGTCCGAGGAGGCAGGGGTCAGGACTGCCCGTAGCCGCCGTCGAAGGTGCCGGACGACCCGCCGGGCATGCTCGCGAAGAAGACGATCAGCCCGATCCAGATGATGACCGCGAGGGCGATGCCCGCGTAGCCCACGATGAGGCCCGGCAGCCACAGCTTGCGCGACTGCCGCTCACGCCGACCGGCGATGTGGCCGAGCACGACCGCCGCGATCGAGAACACGACGCCGACGCCGAGGGTGACGATGACCCCGAGGAAGCCCACGATCGACGCGACGAGCGACAGGATGCTGAGGACGCTCGAGGGCTTCGTGGCACCCGCCGAGGCGTACGGCGAGTACGCCGCCCCGTAGGGCTGCTGGGGGGCACCGTACTGCTGGGGCGGGGCTCCGTAGGGCTGCTGCTGCGGCGGGGCTCCGTAGGGCTGCTGCTGCGGGGGCGCGCCGTAGGGCTGCTGCGGAGCTCCGTACTGCTGTGGTGCGGGAGCACCGTACGGCTGCGGGGGCACGCCGTACTGCTGCTGCGGCGGGCCGCCGTAGGGCTGCTGCCCCTGCTGGCCCGGCTGCCCGTAGACGGGCCGGGGCGGAGCCTGCGGCGCGCCATACGGAGCCGACGCCGGAGGCTGCGGCGCGCCGTACGGAGCCGACGCCGGAGCCTGCGGCGCGCCATACGGAGCCGACGCCGGAGGCTGCGGCGCGCCATACGGAGCC
>NZ_CAUPYL010000177.1:0-5371 GCF_963515265.1 uncultured Frigoribacterium sp. | reverse complement strand
GGTTTCTCCTTGTCTGTGGTTCCCGGTGGGGAGTTGACAGGGGTTCGCCACCCTCACGCAGATGGATGGGTTCGCATCGACTTCGTTATCGCGCCGTTACCTTCCAGGCCCGCCCGCCCGCCCCGCTGCTCGCCCCCCGAGCGTCGATCCGTCTAGCCGCGGGGAGCGACGACGGCCCAGCCGTGCGCGCCGACCACCAGCACGTCGCCGTCGAGGCCTGCGTCGCGTCCCGCGACCCAGCCGTCGGCGGCGGGTGCGGGGTCCGCGACGCGCAGGGGCTCGTCGCCGAGGTTCAGCGCGACGACGAGGACCTCGTCGGCACCGGCACCGCGCACCTCGAGCACGAGCGTCTCGTTCGTCACCGAGACCGCGCGCGTGCGCGCCCCGTGCAGCCACGGGTGACGACGACGGACGCCGACCATCTCCTGGTGCAGGGCCAGGACGGCCGGGTCGGCGCCGGCCACGAGGGACACGGCGTCGGCACCGGCGTCCGGACCGGCACCGGCACCGGCGTCGGTGCCGACGCCGTCGTCGCCCGACCAGCGGGGGAACGCGGGACGGATCGCGTCGTCGCCGCCGACCCGCTCCTCCTTGACGGCCCGCAGCCCGAGCTCGTCGCCGTAGTAGACGGACGGCACGCCGCCGAGGGTGAACAGCAGCACGACGGCGTGCGCGTGGTGCCGCTCGTCGTCGATCTGGCTGGCGATGCGGGTGACGTCGTGGTTGCCGACGAACGTCAGGGGCGCGAACTCGTCGAGGAACTCGTCGTGCCGCGTGAGCGCCCAGGCGAGCTCGTGGAGGTTGACGTCCTGGATGCCGTGCCAGGTGCCCTGCCAGAGCTCGTACTGGGTGACGCTGTCGAGGCCTCCGTCGCGGACGGCCGCCGCGTAGTCGCCGTGCAGCACCTCGCCGACCACCCAGACGTCGGGGTGGCTCTCTCGCAGCGGACGCAGCACCTCTGCCCAGAACGACGACGGCACCGAGTAGGCGGCGTCGAGGCGCCAGGCGTCGGCGCCGCGCTCGGCCCAGTGCACGAGCACCTCGGAGACGACGCGCACCACCTCGGGGGACGAGTGGTCGAGCGCGATCAGCCCGCCGTGGCCCTCGAAGGTCGCCAGCTCGCCGTGCTCGTCGCGACGGAACAGGGCGGCGGCCGGCGAGGACGAGTCGGCCCGCGCCTCCTGCAGGGCCGGGAACTCGGGGCCGACGTGGTTGAAGACGCCGTCGAGCATCACCCGCACGCCCTTGGCGTGGGCGGCCTCGATCAGCGTGACGAGGTCGTCGTCGGTGCCGAGCCGCGGGTCGACGCGGAACCAGTCGATCGTGTCGTAGCCGTGGGTCGACGACGCGAAGACGGGGCCGAGCGCGAGCCCGTTCGCGCCGAGCGCGAGCAGGTGGTCGAGCCACGGCACGAGGTCGAGGAGGCGCGGCTGCGGCGAGCGGTCCGCCCCGGTCGTGTCGGCCCCGCCGAACCCGAGCGGGTAGACGTGCCACCAGATGACGTGCTCGGTCCAGGCGCGCTCGGGGGCGGTCGGGGTGCGGGCGTCGGCGCGGGGACTGGTGCTGCCGGGGGTGACCGGGGTGCTGTGCTGCATGCGGGCCACGGTAGCGGCGGGTGCGCGGGCCGGTCCGCGCGCACGTCGTCAGGTGCGCTGCGCGGCTGGGGGCGAGCGCGCCTCAGCCCGCGTCGACCTCGACCGGGTCGCTGAGGTCGAGCGACCAGACGGCGACGCCGGCGAGGCCGAGCCCGCGGGCGAGCTGGACGCGCGTGTCGAGCGAGCGCGAGTCCGACCACCAGAGCACGGCGCCGTCGGCGAGGGTCGCGGTCTGCTCCGCGGCCGTGGAGTCCCAGCGGGCGCTGCCGCCGGCGTCCCCGACGCGGTCGCGCGCCTCCTCGTCGGACACCTGCCCGGCGGGCTCGTCGCCGCCCCAGCGGTAGCCGTACCCCGCGACGCCGAGCACGACCTGGTCGGTCGGCGCGAGCGCGGTGAGGGCGGCGAGCGAGTCGATCGTCCAGTCGAGGGAGCCGACGGGGCCCGGGTCGTCGGGCTCCCACGGTCCGTGCTGGTCGTAGGCCATGAGGGTGAGGTGGTCGAGCGACGCCGCCAGCGCCGGCACGTCGTAGCCGAGGTCGCCGTAGCCCTCGACCGTCGTCGAGGCCTGCAGCGCGACGTCCAGCCGCACGTCGGGGCCGACGGCTGTCCGTAGCTCCGAGGCGAAGGCGGTCAGCCCGGCGGAGTCGCCGGCCGTGAGCCCCTCGAGGTCGACCATGAGCGAGTCCCAGCCGCCCGTCGACACGCGTGAGGCCAGGTCGGCCGCGACCGCGGACCGGTTCGCCGGGCTCGACAGCAGAGCGCTCGCGACCGGCTCGCTGAAGTCGCCGATCCGGTCGTCCCAGTTGCTCACGAGCAGCTGCGCCTGCAGTCCCCTGGCGTGGGCCGCGTCCCGCTGGGCCTCGGCGTCGAGCGACGGACTGCTCACGCTGGCCCCGTCGGCGGCCACGAGCACGCCGTCGACCCCGACCACGTCGAGGGAGGCGGCGCTCGCGTCGACCAGGTCGGGATCGGAGCCCTCGAGCACGAAGCCCGTGACGTCGAGGGCAGGGACCGTGGCGGCGTCGGCGGGGAGGGCGTCTGCGTCTGCGTCTGCGGCTGCGGCGTCCCGCTCCGCGGCGTCGTCGAGCGTCGCCCCGGATGCGGATGCGGATGCGGATGCGGAGGCGTCCGGCGACGAGGCGGGGGTGGTCGAGGTGCACCCGCTCAGCACCAGGGCCAGCACGGCCAGGGCCGCGACGGGAGCGACGGCCACGACGGGACGCGACCCGCCCGCGCGGACGGAGCGGGAGCGGCCGGACGTCGGTGTCATGGACGGATCGTACGACGACTCGCGACCGATGCGGACTCCCGCTGCAGGATGACGCGCCGACGCCCCCGGCGGCCTAGCGTGGGCAGCACGACCTCGGGACACCCGCGCCGGGGCGAGCACAGTCCGGGGGGACGCTCACATGAGGACCACACGCTCGTTCACCACGGTCACGACGCTGGGCGCCGTCGCGGCTCTCGCCTTCTCGCTCGCCGGGTGCGCGAGCGGGGCAGACGACGCAGGAGGCGCCTCCTCGGAGACGCCCCGGCCGACGGCCACCGACACGGCGGCGTCCCCGAGCGCCTCGCCGTCCACGACCGCTCCGGCGCCCTCGCCGGGACCCGCCGTCGCCTCGATCCCGACGGACTGCACCGACATCGTCGACGCGGCGACCTACGCCTCGACGATGGGGGACACGCCCCTGAACGACCCGGAGTTCTTCGCCGAGGTGCGGATGGGGCGGATCGAGCCGATCACGCCTCCCGCCGGCGCCGACCCGTACACGATCGTCGAGTCGGCAGCCCAGCTGCGCTGTGGCTGGCGCGACATCCGTGCCGACGTCACGGGCCTGTTCGTCGACGTCGCCACCGTCGACGAGGCGACTGCCGCCTCCTACCCGGCGTGGTTGTCCGACCCGACGGTCGACGAGGAAAGGCGAGTCGCGGGTGCCGTGTCCGACTGCACGGACCGGCTCGGCGGCACCGTCTGCCAGTACACCCGCGTCGAGGAGCAGTACGGGACCGACTTCACGCAGACCGTGCTCGTCCGCGACGACGTCGTCGTCACCGTGCGCCAGTCGAACTTCCCCACGGACGACCTGCTCGGCGCGATCGTCACCCGCATCTGGGGCTGACGCCAGGCCTCGCGCTCGCGCTCGTGCTCGTGCTCGCGTTCACGTTCGCGCGCTGCGGGAACGACGTGACGCTGCCAGGGAGCGTGAAGCTGCGGGACACCCCGGACGCGTCACATCGTCTTCACCTCGGGGCAGGTCAGACGCGGCCGCCGGGGCGAGCGGCGGCGAGCTCGAGGTTGACGTCGTCGGGGTCCTGCAACGAGAGGACCACGAGGCCGAACGCGGGCAGGTCCGTGACCTCGCCGTGCTCGATCCCGGCTGCCGCGAGTCGCTGGGCCGCGGCGTGCAGCTCGTCGACGGAGTCGACCCGAAGGCTCAGGTGGTCGAGCCCCACCCGGTCGGGGTCGAAGCGGTCGCCGGCCGGGGCGACCGGGCGCAGCCCGAGCGTCTGGCCGCCGAAGGTGAACGAGCAGCCGCCGTAGGTGCGCTGCGGGTCGTCGTGGATCGTCGGGTCGTCGATCTGGTCGCTGAAGTCGCTGCCCGGCGGCATGCCGAACAGCTGCTCGTAGAAGGCCTTGCTGCGGCGGATGTCCGTGACCGTGAGGCGCACGTGCGAGAAGCCGAGGGGCGTGACGATGGCGTCGTTCATGGGGCCATCATCGGCCTCGAGGCCGGTCGTGGCCCGCTCGCGACGCGGGGCCGAGAGCGGGCGAGTTCGACCGGGACGGGCGGTCGTGACGGCCCGCCCCCGTCGAACCCGCCCGTCCTGCCTGGCGGTCGCGGCCGAGCGGTCAGCCGGCGCGCAGCGCCGGTGTCAGCGCAGCAGCCCCGAGCGCCAGGCCCAGACGACGGTCTGCAGCCGGTCGCGGGTGTCCAGCTTCGTCATGACGCGGGTCAGGTGCGACTTCACCGTGCTCGTCTCGATCACGAGACGCGCGCCGATCTCGTCGTTCGACAGGCCCTCGCCGAGCAGCCGGACGATCTCCTGCTCGCGCGGAGTCAGCACGTCGACCGAGGCCCCGGACGAGGAGGCGGCCCGCCGTCGCGTGAACTCCGCGATGACCCGGCGGGTGGTCGCCCCGTCGATCGCGGCACGCCCCGACGCGAGAGCTCGGACGGCCGCGATGAACTCGTCGGGCTCCGCGTCCTTGAGGACGAACCCGCTGGCCCCCGCCTCGAGGGCGCCGAAGACGTACTCGTCGAGGTCGAAGGTCGTCGCGACGAGCACGGCAGGGCCGTGGCGGGCGTCGCCGGACGTGCCCGGCTCCGCCCGCGGATCGCCGGGCATCGTGACCGAGGAGGCCTGCGGGTCGCCGCTCGGGGCCGCGCCCGTGATCGACCGCGTCGCCTCGATGCCGTCGCCGCCGGGCATCCGGACGTCCATCACGACGACGTCGGGCCGGGTGCGCCGCACGACCTCGACGCCCTCGCGGCCACCGGAGGCCTCACCGACGACCTCGATCCCTCCCGCGGTCTCGAGCACGATGCGGAACCCGGCCCGCACGATCGACTGGTCGTCGACGAGCACGACCCGGATCACGGGACGGTCCCGTCGACGGCGTCGGCGTCGGGCGCATCGACGGTGTTGGTCCCGTCGGGCGCATCGGCGGTGTCGGGCTCCCGCTCGACGGGCAGCTCGAGCCGCACGCGCCAGGTGCGGCCGCCGACCGCGCCGACCCCGCCGACCCCGCCGACCGCGCCGACCCTGTCTGCCGC
>NZ_CAUPYL010000176.1:0-5396 GCF_963515265.1 uncultured Frigoribacterium sp. | reverse complement strand
GCGCACGGGCAGGCGGCGGGCGGGTCGCGGTCGGGCGTGGCGCGATGGGGCGAGGAGCAGTCGGGGGCCGAGGAGGCGCGGGTCGCGCCCTCGGGACGGTCACCACCCTGCGCGACCACACCGAGCTGCGGCAGCTCACCGACGAGCTGCGCACGATGAGCACCCTCTCGGCGGCCCTGCGATCGCAGACCCACGAGTTCGCGAACCGGCTGCACACGATCGTCGCCCTGATCGAGCTGGGCCGTGCCGACGAGGCGCTCCGCTTCGCCTCGGACGAACTGGACCTCGGCCAAGTGCTCGCCGACCAGGTCGTGGCCGCCGTCGACGAGCCGGTGCTCGCGGCGCTGCTGCTCGGCAAGAGCGCCCAGGCGCGCGAGCGAGCCGTCGAGCTCGAGCTGCACGTCTCGCCCGACTTCCGCACGCCGCGGGTGCCCGTGCGCGACCTCGTGACGGTGCTCGGCAACCTCGTGGACAACGCTCTCGACGCGGCCGCGCCGCGCTGGGCGGATGCGGATCCCGGGGACGGCGCCGCTCCCCCGCGGGCCGGGGCCGAGGTCGATCTCGCCGCGAACCGTGAACCGGACCATGAACCGGGAAAGAACGCGGTTCATGGTGCGGAACGCAGTTCATCCCGCCCCGCGACCGTGAGCGTCGTGCTCGCGCGGCCGGCACAGGGCGTCGTGCGGATCGCCGTCTCCGACAGCGGACCCGGGCTGCCCGAGGGGCGCGACGTCTTCGAGCGGGGCGTCAGCACCAAGCCAGGAGGCGCCGAGGGGCGCGGCATCGGCCTCGCGCTCGTGGCCCAGGTCGCGCGGCGGGCGGGCGGCACCGTCGACGCCCGCTCGACGGAGCACGGGACCACGATCACGGTCGACCTCCCGGACGACGAGGAGGCGGTGGTGCGGTCGTGATCGACGCCTCCTCGTCCCGGTCCCTGCCCCCCACGACGCCCGCGGTGCGCGTGCTCGTCGTCGACGACGAGCCGCTCACGGCGGAGGCGCACGGCGCGTACGTCACGCGGCTCGACGGGTTCGAGCTGGTCGGCGTGGTGCACGACGGCCGGTCCGCCCTCGACAGGCTGCGACAGCCCGGCGTCGACCTCGTGCTGCTCGACCTGACCCTGCCCGACATCCACGGGATCCAGCTCTGCCGGGCGCTGCGCGCAGCCGGCTCGACGGTCGACGTCGTCGCCGTCACGGCGGTGCGCGACGTCGCGGTCGTCAAGAGCGCGGTGTCGCTCGGGATCGTGCAGTACCTCATCAAGCCGTTCGGCTTCGCGACCTTCGCGGAGCGGCTCACCGGCTACCTCGCGTTCCGCCGTGGGCTCGACCAGGGCGAGGGGCAGGTCACCCAGACCGAGGTCGACGCGAGCCTCGCGACGCTGCGGACGACCGCCGCCCCCTCGCTCGCGAAGGGGATCGCCCCCGAGACGCTCGCCTCCGTCGTCGAGGCGCTGCGGGCCGCGTCGGACCCGGCGGTCGGCGCGTCCCCCGCTCTCGACGACCACCAGGGGCAGCCCCGAGGAGGCGCACTGTCGGCCGGCGAGGTCGCCGCGGCCGTCGCGGTCTCCCGCGTCACGGCCCGCCGCTACCTCGAGCACCTCGCCGACGCGGGCCAGGTCGACCGGGTGCCCCGGTACGGCGCGCCGGGCCGTCCCGAGCACGAGTACCGCTGGCGCTGAGCCGGCGGGTCCCCGTCTCCCGCGGCGGGTCCGCGTACGGCGCGGCGGGTCCGCGCCCACCCGCCACCGGCGACGGGAACCCGCCGACATCGAGCAAGGAGCGGGAGCAGTGGCAGGAGCGGCAGCAGGCAACGAAGGGGGCGCTGAGCGGCTAGGCGCGGTCCTCGCGGACGACCGCGACCCCGCCCGCGGGCACCACGACGCGCCCCGAGCACACCTCGCCCGTCAGGAGGTCGGTGCCGGTGACCTCGGCCCAGCCCTCCGACTCGGCGTGGTTGAGCACGAACAGCCACGACCCCTCGTCCGACGCGCGTCGGACGGCCTCCACGCCGGGCGACGTCACCGCCGCCGGGCTGACCCCGGCCTCGTCGAGCAGCCGATCCACCAGCTCGCCGAGCCCCTCGGCCTCGAGGTCGGAGGCGAGGTACCAGGCCGAGCCTGAGCCGGCCGCCCGCCGGGTCACGGCCGCCCCGCCGGAGACGCCGCCGCTCGTGTACGACGCCACCACCTCGGCGGTCGTCGCCGTGACGTGCTCCGTCCACCGACGGGCGCGCCAGCCGGTGTCGAGCTCGACGACCTCGGTCTCGCCGAGGGGCCAGAAGTCGTCGCCCCGCACGCCGAGCAGGTCGCGGAAGGCACCGGGATGCCCCCCGGTCCTGACCGAGTTGGTCTCGTCGACGATGCCCGAGAACCAGGTCACGAGCACTGTCGCTCCTCTCTCGGCGGCGGCGGCCACGGCGGCGGGCGTCTCGTCGTCGACGAGGAACAGCCCCGGCACGACGACGAGGTCGTAGTCGTCGAGGGGGTGCCACGGCGGCACGACGTCGACGGTGACCGACCGCGCGAACAGCGCCGCGTGGACCGCCCTGGCCGTGGTGGCGTAGTCGAGCCGTGCGGAGGGCTTGTGGCCGCTGCGCAGGGCCCAGCCGGCCTCGTCGTCGTGGAGCAGCGCGACCCTGGTGCCGACGACCCGGCTGCCGGCGACCTCGGCCAGCCGCGCGACGTCCGCGCCGAGCGCCACGATCTGCCGGAACGAGCGCGACTCGGGGCCGGAGTGCGGCAGCATCGCCGAGTGGAACTGCTCGGTCCCCGAGCGCGACGCACGCCACTGGAAGTACATGACGCTGTCCGAGCCGCGCGCCACGTGCCCGAGCGCGTGCCGGACGAGCTCGCCCGGCCCCTTCGGCTGGCTGACCGGGTGCCAGGTGGAGCCGCCGGTCGCGTGCTCCATCAGGAGCCACGGGCCGCCTCCCGAGATGCCCCTCATCCGGTCGCCCGCGAAGGCGAGCTCCTGGTGCTTCATCGGGTCGGGGCCGTACGTGTAGTGGTCGTTCACGACGATGTCGACCTCGTCGGCCCACCGGGGGTAGTCGACGACGTCGGGGCCGAGGCCGACCATGAAGTTGGTCGTCACGGGCACGTCGGGTGTCACACGGCGCAGCACCGCCGCCTCGGCCCGGTAGCAGTCGAGCAGGGCGTGGGACGAGAAGCGCTCGTAGTCGAGGAGCTGCCCGGGGTTGTGCGCCGTGATGCCGCGGGGCGTCGTGACCTCGTCGAACGACGAGTACGAGTTGCCCCAGAACGCCGTGCCCCACGCCGCGTTGAGGGCCTCGACCGTGCCGTGTCGGGCCTCGACCCACGACTGGAAGGCCGCCTCCGAGACGGGGCAGTGGCACCGGGCGTTGCCGCCGCCGAGCTCGTTGCTCACGTGCCACAGCCGGACGGCGGGATGGCCGGCGACGTGCGCGGCGAGCGCCTCGACGACGCGCAGCGCGTAGCGCCGGAAGACCGTCGACGACGGGCAGAAGCCGAGTCGACCGCCGGGGGCGAGAGGGTGCCCGAGTGCGTCCTGCGGCAGGATCTCCGGGTGCAGGCGGTGCAGCCACATGGGGACGGACGCCGTCGGGGTGGCGAGGTCGACCCGGATGCCGTTCTCGTGCAGCAGGTCGAGCACCCGGTCGAGCCAGTCGAAGTCGAACGCGCCGTCGCGCGGCTCGTACTTGATCCAGGAGAACACGCCGACGGTGACGAAGCCGACGCCGGCCTCGCGCATCAGCTCGACGTCCTCGAGCAGCACGTCCCAGTCCCACTGCTCCGGGTTGTAGTCGCCCCCGAAGGCGATGCCCTCCGTGGGCCACCTCATGCTGCTGCTCACGCGTCTGCCTCGCCTTCTCCGTCGTCGTGGCCGGTCGACAGGAGCTCGAGG
Source organism: uncultured Frigoribacterium sp. (assembly GCF_963515265.1). Lineage (NCBI taxonomy): Bacteria > Bacillati > Actinomycetota > Actinomycetes > Micrococcales > Microbacteriaceae > Frigoribacterium > uncultured Frigoribacterium sp. Next base: position 1,509 of record NZ_CAUPYL010000176.1, on the reverse strand, counting down.
ACCCTCGCCGTGGGCCCGGCGACCTCGACGACCACCGTGAGCTCCGCCTCCTGCGGGTCCCAGCTCCACGACCAGCCGGCGGGGTCGGTCGGGAAGAACGGCCGGACCCGCACCTCCTGCCCGCGCAGCCCCGGCAGCGAGAGGACGACACGGTCGTCGTCGCCCTGGCAGCGCCAGACGCTGAGGTGCGTCACGGAGCCGCCACCGGCACCGACACCGGCACCCGCGTCGGCACCCGCACCCGCACCCGCGGTCAGCGCCAGGGCCGTCCACGCGTCCTCCCACGCCGGCAGCCCGAGCGGCCACGACGGCACGGCCCGCTCGATCGAGCCGAGCACCTCGCGGTGCGCCGACACGGCGGCGCGGACGACGTCGCGCTGGGCGGCGTCCATCCGGTTCAGGTGCCCGGACAGGTACATCCGGCCGAGCACCGCGTTCACGAGCGAGAACGTGAACAGCTCGGGCTCCATGCCGGCGTGCGGGTAGGCCCAGTGCCCGGCCTGCTCGGGCAGCAGCGCGGCGGGCGCCGCGGCCGCGATCGTCGCGTACATCACCGGGTCCTGCTGGTCGGAGGTCGACTGCACGTGCAGCCGCGACATCATCGCCCAGTCCATCCGCATCGCGCCCGAGGCGCAGTTCTCGATCAGGAGGCGCGGGTGGCGCTCCTGGACGTCGTCCAGCCAGGCGAGCAGCGCCCGCGAGTGCTCGAGCAGGCCCGCACCGGGAGCGAGCCCGCCGGCGTCCGTGCCGGGGCCCGTCATCGTGTTGTAGTCCATCTTGAAGAAGCCGACGCCGTGGTCGCCGACGAGCCGGTCGACGACGCCGTCGAGGTGCACCCGCGCGGCCGGGCTCCGCAGGTCGAGCAGGTGCCGGCCGTGGTCGGCGACGCGGACGCCGCCCCGCGTGAAGAACGCCTCGTCGGGCAGGGAGGCGGCGAGCGGCGACCGCACGCCGATCACCTCGGGCTCGAGCCACAGCCCCGGCACCATCCCCCGGTCTCGGATCCGGTCGAGCACCTCGTCGATCCCGCCGGGGAACCGGCTCGCGGCGGGCTGCCACTCGCCGACCGTGTCCCACCAGTGGCCCTCGGCGTACCAGCCGGCGTCGATGCAGAAGTAGTCCGCGCCGACCTCGGACGCGGCGTCGATCAGCGGCAGCAGCTTCTCGGTGGTGGGGTCGCCCATCAGCGTGTTCATGTAGTCGTTGAAGACGACGGGCAGGTCGTGGTCGACCTCGCGGACGAGGCGCGTGGCACGCCGCTGGGCCGTCATCGCGGCCAGGACCTCGTCGACGCCGCCCGCCGCGACGGCGACCGAGGCCGGCGCCGACGTGAAGACCTCGCCGGGGCGGAGCACGAGGCTCCAGTGGTTCTCGGGGTCGGTCGGTCCCGACAGCAGCAGGTAGGCGCCGTGCCGCGTCTCGCCGAGCTCGAACAGCCAGGGCCCGGCGTGCTCGACCTGCCAGGCGAGCGCGGCCGAGCCGTCGCGGGCGAGCAGCGCGGCGGTGGGC
>NZ_CAUPYL010000175.1:0-5457 GCF_963515265.1 uncultured Frigoribacterium sp. | reverse complement strand
CCGTCAAGGCGTCCGTCGCCGAACGGCGGCGCACCGCGCTCGACGTCGCCGAGGCCGCCTGGGCCGGCGAGCCGACGGCCCCCGAGGCGACGCTGCGCGTCCGCGAGCTCCTCACGAGCATCCCCGGCATCGGGCCCACCCGGGTCGCCCGCATCATGACCGACCTCGGCATCGCCGAGTCGAAGCGCGTCGGCGGCCTCGGAGTCCGGCAGCGTCGCATCCTCGGCGACTGGCTCGCCGTCCGTGAGGCCCGGGGACGCGTGCGGTCGCGACTCGTCGTCCTCGCCGGCCCCACGGCCGTCGGCAAGGGCACCGTCTCGACCCACATCCGCGAGAACTACCCCGACGTGCACCTCTCCATCTCGGCGACCACCAGGGCCCCGCGTCCCGGCGAGGTCGACGGCGTGCACTACTACTTCGTCGACGACGCCGAGTTCGACCGGATGATCCGCGAGCGCGAGCTGCTCGAGTGGGCCACCGTGCACAACTCGTACCGCTACGGCACGCCGAGGCCCCCGATCGACGCCGCGCTGCAGGCCGGGCGGAGCGTCCTGCTCGAGATCGATCTCCAAGGTGCGCGACTCGTCCGCACGGCGATGCCCGAGGCCGTCCTCGTCTTCCTCCTGCCGCCCACCTGGGACGAGCTGGTCCGCCGGCTGATCGGCCGGGGCACGGAGGACGCGGCCGAGCAGCAGCGTCGGCTCGAGACCGCGAAGGTCGAGCTGGCCGCCCAGGACGAGTTCGACGTGAAGGTCGTGAACCACGACGTGCCCGAAGCAGCCCGCGAGGTCGTAGAATTGATGACTGCGCCCGAGGACGCACGCCCGCGGGCGTGACTCGCGCCCCGATCTCTGCACCTGCCGGTGCCTGACAGAACCCCACAACGAGGAGTGACCATGGCCGACAAGAACAAGGGCATCATCGATCCGCCCATCGACGAGCTGCTCTCGAAGGTCGAGTCGAAGTACGCGCTCGTCATCTTCGCGTCCAAGCGCGCACGTCAGATCAACGACTACTACGCCGACCTGCACGAGGGCAGCCTCTTCGACAACGTCGGTCCGCTCGTCGACAGCACCATCGACGACAAGCCCCTCTCCGTCGCGATGCACGAGATCAACGAGGACAAGCTCGAGGCCAAGCCCCTGCCCGCCTCCGCGGAGTAGTCGCCGCACGGCTGCCCCTCGTCGTCCGACGTCGGCGTCGTCTCACGTCGCCGTCGTCCGACGTCACTGTCGGCGGCCGGCCGTAGCATCGAACGAGGCCCCCTGGGAGACCGTCCCGCGGGGCCTCGCCGCGTCCCACGACGCCCGACGCCCTCACCCCCCGATCTCGACCCCGACCCCGGAGCCCCTGTGACCTCTTCCGACGTGACACCCGACAGCACCGCGACCGCACCGACGAGCCTCCGGCTCTTCACCTCGGAGTCGGTCACCGAGGGCCACCCCGACAAGATCTGCGACCAGATCTCCGACGGCATCCTCGACGCGCTGCTCGCGGTCGACCCGCAGAGCCGAGTCGCCGTCGAGACGATGGTGACGACCGGGCTCGTCCACGTCGCCGGCGAGGTCACGACCAAGGGCTACGTCGACATCCCGACGATCGTCCGCGACCTCATCGTCGGCATCGGCTACGACTCGTCGGCCGTCAGCTTCGACGGCCGCACCTGCGGCGTCGAGGTGTCCATCGGCGCCCAGTCGCCCGACATCGCCCAGGGCGTCGACACGGCGCTGGAGGCGCGGGGCGGCACCTCGGACGACGCCCTCGACCGCCAGGGCGCCGGCGACCAGGGCATCATGTTCGGGTACGCCACCAACGAGACGCCGCAGTACATGCCCCTGCCGGTGTGGCTGGCCCACCGGCTGGCGGAGCGGCTGGCGCACGTCCGCAAGAGCGGCGAGCTCGACTACCTCCGGCCCGACGGCAAGACGCAGGTCACGGTCGGCTACGACGGCGTCGTCCCGCGCACGGTCGACACGGTCGTCGTCTCCACCCAGCACTCGCCGAGCGTGTCGACGGAGCAGCTCGAGGCCGACGTCATCGCGCACGTCGTGCGACCGGTGCTCGACGAGGCCGGCCTCGACTCGACGGGCACGCGCTTCATCATCAACCCGACGGGGCGCTTCGAGATCGGCGGCCCGCAGGGCGACGCCGGCCTCACGGGCCGGAAGATCATCGTCGACACCTACGGCGGCGCGAGCCGCCACGGCGGGGGCGCGTTCTCGGGCAAGGACCCGTCGAAGGTCGACCGCTCGGCCGCCTACGCCATGCGCTGGGTCGCCAAGAACGCCGTCGCGGCGGGCCTGGCCGACCGCATCGAGCTGCAGATCGCCTACGCCATCGGCCGGGCGGCCCCCGTCGGGCTCTACGTCGAGACCTTCGGCACCGGGCACGTGGCGGACGACGTGATCATCGACGCCGTCCGGCAGGTCTTCGACCTGCGCCCTGCGGCGATCATCCGCGACCTCGACCTGCTGCGGCCGATCTACGCGGCGACGTCGACCTACGGCCACTTCGGCCGCGAGCTTCCCGAGTTCACCTGGGAGGCCCTCGACCGCGTGGACGCGCTCCGGGCCGCCGCCGGTCTCTGACCCGGCTCCCGTGAGCGTGCCCGTCGCGAGCGAGCGGCCGTCGCCGCGCGCCGTGGCGCGGGTGCTGGTCGAGTCGCCGCTGCCGCAGCTCGACCGGCTCTTCGACTACGTCGTCCCGTCGCACCTGCGGGACGACGTCGTGCCCGGCATCCGGGTCAAGGTCCCGCTCCGGTCGGCCGGGCGCATCGCGGACGGGTTCGTGGTCGAGGTCGTGGAGTCGTCGGCGCACGGGGGCGAGCTGAGCGAGGTCGAGGCGATCGTCTCGAGCGCCTCCGTCCTCGCGCCCGAGGTGTACGCCCTGGCCAGGGCCGTGGCCGACCGTGCGGGCGGCTCCGCGAGCGACGTGCTGCGCCTGGCCGTTCCGCCGCGCCAGGCGAGGGTCGAGAAGCAGGTGCTCGCGGCCGCGACGGCCGCCGTCGAGTCGGGCGAGACGGTATCGCACCCCGTCGTCGTCGCCACTGAGGTGACGGGCTACGGGGCCGGCCAGCTGGCGGGCATCGTCGCCGCCCGCGGCCGGGCCGCCGTCGACGCCGTCCCCCTGCTCGACGAGTTGCCCGACGGCTCCTGGGTCGGCCGGTGGGCCGTCACAGTCGCCCAGCTGGCGACGGTGGCCCTGGCCGCGGGCGAGAACGCGATCGTCGCGGTGCCCGACCACCGTGACGAGGACCAGGTCCTGCGCGCCCTGGCGGCCCTGCTGCCCGCCGAGAGCGTGGTCCGGCTCGACTCGAAGCAGTCGAACGCCGACCGCTACCGGTCGGTGCTGCGGGCCAGGGGCGGTCAGCCGCTCGTCCTCGTCGGCAACCGGTCCGTGCTCCTCGCGCCGTCGGCGCGTCTCGGCCTGATCGTCGTCTTCGACGACGGCGACCCCCTGATGGGCGAGCCGTTGAGCCCGTACGTGCACGCGCGGGACACCGCGCTGGTGCGGCAGTCCCAGCAGCAGACCGCGCTCGTGTTCCTCGGCCACGCGCGGAGCACCGACGTGCAGCGACTCGTCGAGATCGGCTTCCTCGCCGAGGTCCGTCCCGACCCCCGCTACCAGCCCCACGTCGTGCCCACGTCCCAGCAGGCGGCCCAGGACGGCTTCGCCGCCCAGGCACGGATCCCTTCGACGGCCTGGACGGCGGCGCGGGCCGCGGTCGAGGACGGTCCGGTGCTGGTCCAGGTGGCCCACCCCGGTTACTCTCCGCGCCTGGCCTGCACGGAGTGCGGCGACACGGCACGGTGCACGCGCTGCGGCGGGCCGCTCGTCCAGCGGGCGCAGGGCGCCCAGCCGGCCTGCTCGTGGTGCGGCGCCCTCGCCGTGGGCTGGCGCTGCTCGACCTGCGAGGGCACGCAGATGAAGTCGGTCGGCACGGGGGCGTCCCGCACGGCCGACGAGCTCGGCAAGGCCTTCCCGGGGGTGCGCGTGATCGTGTCCGACGGCTCCCGCCAGGTGACGCACGTCGACTCCGAGCCCGCGATCGTCGTCGCGACGCGGGGCGCCGAGCCGATCCCGCCCGGTGGCTACCGTGCCGTCCTGCTGCTCGACGGCGAGCGGATGCTCGCGAGGGAGAGCCTGCGGGTGGCCGAGGACTGCCTCCGTTGGTGGGCGAACGCGGCGGCCCTCGCGGCGCGGCGCGCGCCGATCGTGCTGGTCGGCGTGGGCGGGGCCATCGCCTCCTCGCTCGCGACCTGGGAGCTGGCTCGCTACGCGTCCGGCGAGCTGGCCGACCGGCGGGAGCTGCGGTTCCCGCCCGCCGTCCGCGTCGCGACCGTGACGGGCGGCGTCGAGACCGTCGCCCGCGCCCTTGACGAGCTGCCCGAGGGCGTCCGGAAGGAGACCCTGGGTCCGGTCGACGTGCCCGACGCCGGCGTCCGCGCCATCGTGCGCTTCGACTACGCGAGCGGGCACGACGTCGCGCAGGTGCTGCGGTCCCAGGTCATCCGCGCCGCGACGGAGCGCCGCAAGGCGATCGGCTCCCGGCGTGGCCGGGGGCTGCCTACACTCAGGGTGCGGTTCGACGACGTCGAGCCGTTCACCGACTGACCTCCAGGAATCCCTTGCGCCTCGTCTTCGCCGGCAGCCCGTCGGCCGCCGTCCCGTCCCTGACCGCCCTCGCCGCGAGCGAGCACGAGGTGGTCGCCGTCGTCACCCGCGACGACACGCCCCAGGGCCGTCGCCGTGTCCTCACCGCGACCCCGGTCGCCCTCGAGGCCGAGCGCCTCGGGCTGCCGGTCGTCAAGACGCGGCGGATCACGGAGGAGGTGGCCGGGCGGATCGCCGCCCTCGACGTGGACCTCGGGGTCGTCGTCGCCTTCGGCGCCCTCCTCCGCGAGCCGGTCCTGTCCGCGCCTCGCCTCGGCTGGGTCAACCTGCACTTCTCCCTGCTGCCGCGGTGGCGCGGAGCCGCCCCGGTGCAGCGGGCGCTCATGTCCGGCGACGAGCGCACGGGTGCCGTGGTGTTCCAGCTCGTGCCCGAGCTCGACGCCGGCGACCTGCTGGGCACCCTCGAACGTGCCCTCGACGGCACGGAGACCGCCGGCGACCTGCTCGACGAGCTCGCCGCCACCGGTGCGGACCTCCTCGGCGACGTCGTCGACCGGCTCGCCTCGGGCACGGCCGAGGCGGTCGCCCAGGTCGGCGAGGTGACCCTCGCGCCCAAGCTCGTCCTGGGCGACGGCGCGCTCGACCTCACGCTCCCGGCGACCCAGGTGGTCGACCGCTGGCGGGGCACCACGCCCGAGCCCGGCGCCCACCTGCCGTTCGGCGACGCCCGGCTCAAGGTGCTCGAGCTCCGTGCCGTGGACGCTGGCGCGGGCGCAGACGACGCGGCTGACGCGGCTCACGCGGGGGCCTCCTGGTCGTTCACGGGTGTCGTGGTCGTCGTGT
>NZ_CAUPYL010000174.1:0-5507 GCF_963515265.1 uncultured Frigoribacterium sp. | reverse complement strand
GCGACCGACAGCAGCGCCAGGGCGGCGGCGCGCTGCCGGGCAGCCGTCAGGGCGACGACCGCCGCGGACGAGGAGGCGGCGGTCAGCACGAACAGGAGGTGGTGCACCCAGCGGGCCCGGTCGGTGCGCAGCACCCCGCACCGCACGCCGAGGCCCACGCCGCAGGTCAAGAGGTAGGCGGACGCGGCGACGGCCAGGGCGGGCACGCCGGAGGGCGTCGGCGGTGAGGCGACGGACATGGCTGCCATCGAAGCAGCGGCGCCGGGGGCGTCCCCGTGCGGTCGGGGGACATCCCGGACCGGCAGGCATGAGACCGGGCGCACCGGGTAGGGGACGGCAGCACCGTTCGCACCTCCGTCCCCCACCGAAGGAGCCCCCGTGGCGAAGTCCCTCTCGCTCATGATCGCCGTCGTCGTCGGCGGACACGGCCTGATCGGCCTGTTCATCGAAGGCGAGCACATGCTCGGCATCTTCACCGTCGACATCGTGCTCGACGTCATCTACCTGGGCACCGCGCTGCTGCTCGTCGCGGTCGCCGTGCTCGACCTCTCGGCCCTGACGATCAGGATCATCGTGGGCTTCGTGGCCCTCTCGTACCTCGCGCTGCTCCTCGCGGGCCTCGCCGACCGGCAGCTCGCGGGCGCGGCGCCGACCGGCCTGACGCTGATGGACGACGTGCTCTTCGCGGGCCTCGCCGCCGCCTGCGCGGTCACGGCCTTGCAGCCACGGCCCGAGCTGCCGCTCTGGGTCGACAACGAGTCGGCCGGTCACCCGCTGTCGAAGCTCTGAGCCTCACCGCGACCGGCGCGCGGTCGGCGGTCGGCGGTCCGGGGAGCCAGCTCCCGAACCTGAGAATCCGTCCCCCGACAGCCCGGGGGCGGCGTGAAAGTAGCAGCACTGCCCAGTCCGGTCCAGGGGGGTGCCGAGGTCCGTGCCCGGTGGCAGCGTCGCCCTCGTCGACGACGGCGGCCAAGCAACGAGCCGCTCCGCCTCAGCTGGGATGAGGACGACGTGAGCACCATCACGACCGAAGCACGCACCACCACTCCGATCACCACTTCCGCGACGACCACGACCTCGACCACGACCGGGACCGGCCCGGCCGCCTCGCCTCGCAGGCTGTCCTCGGCCGCGCACCGCGCCTCCTCGGCACGGTCGCCCCGCGAGGAGCGGCGTCGGCTCGACACGCTCGCGGCCTATCGTCGTGCGGCCCTCGCACCGTCGCACGAGACCGATCGAGCACGACGCGGGCTCGTCGCCCAGGTCGTCGAGCAGCACCTCGACGTCGCCGACGCGGTCGCCCGGCGCTACGCCTCGGCAGGCGACGAGTGGGCCGACATCCGCCAGGTGGCCTGCCTCGGCCTGCTCAAGGCGGCGCTGCGGTTCGACCACGAGAAGGGCGACGACTTCGTCGCGTTCGCCGGGCCGACCGTGTCCGGCGAGGTCAAGCGGCACCTGCGCGACGCGACCTGGGCCGTGCGTCCGCCCCGGCGCCTCCAGGAGCTGTCGGTGGCCCTCGCCGCCGTCCGCGACCCGCTGACGCACCGGCTGGGCCACGAGCCGTCCGCCGAGGAGCTCGCCCTGCGGCTCGGCGAGCCCGTCGCCGAGGTCCGCCTCGCGCTGCGAGCCCGGCTCGACCGCACCGCCGCCTCGCTCGATCTCCCGATCGGCACCGCCGAGGGCACGAGCCTCGGCGACACGATCGCCGCCGCCGACGAGCACGAGGCGACGGAGGTGCGGTGCGAGCTGAAGAGGGCGATCGCGCAGCTTCCCGATCGAGACCGGCTGCTCGTCCGGCTGCGCTTCGTCGACGAGCTCTCACAGGCCGAGATAGGCCGCGTGCTCGGCGTGACCCAGATGCAGGTGTCGCGGCTGCTCGCGAAGGTGCTGGGGCGCCTCCGGGGGCTGCTCTCGCTCGACGAGGTCAGGAGCCGGGCCGACTAGGCGGCGGCGTCGAGGCACGGGACCCGGTCGTCCGGCGGGCGGTGTCGTCCACCATGCGACAGGGGGCGGTCGTGAGCCTCGCCGAGATCCCAGCCTCCACTATCGTGACGCTTGCCGGGACCCACCGGCCCCCCTTCACCCAGACCCCGTGAGGACTTCCAGATGGGCACGTTCACCTATGGCCCGACGTCGATCGACGTCACGCTCGACGACCGGTTGCTCGCCCATCTCCGCACCGTCGTCGTCACCAAGCTGCGGCGCGGCGAGTGCTTCCTGTTCACCTGGACCGACGACACGGGGCCCGAGCCCGTCGAGGAGTCCCTCTGGATGCACCCGGCGGTGGCCATGCGGTTCCGGGTCGAGAAGGCCGCTGCGGAGTCCATGAACCAGGACTGGCTGGCAGTGCTGATGCACGCCGCGAACAGCGGCTCCGGGCTCACCACGAGGCCCGAGCCGGTGCCGGCCCCCGGCTCCCGCCCCGGGGACGCAGCGCAGCATGGCTGACGCCGGACGCGACGCCGACATCGCGTCCGTGTTCGTCGAGCTCGTCGAGGCCCTCCGCTCCGGCCGCGAGCTCGTCGACGCGCTCGACCTCCTCGTCCGGGCGTGCACGGAGCACACGGGCGCCGTCGAGGCCGCCGTGATCCTCCGTGCCGACGACCGCACCTACCGTGCGGTCGCCTCGACCCACGAACGCACCCTCGACGTCGAGGAGGCCCAGCTCGGCGTCGAGGGCGGGCCCTGCATCGAGAGCATCGCGCGCGGCGAGCTGCTCGCCGTCCCCGACGTCCGGGCCGTCCACGACCGGTGGCCGGACTTCACCGAGACCGCCCTCGCCGCGGGGCTCAGCGGAGCTCTGGCGCTGCCCCTCGAGGTCGACGGGGTGGCGGTGGGAGGCGTCAACGTCTTCCTGGCCGAGGCCGGAGAGCTCAGCGAGCCCGAGGTGTCGCTGATCACCTCGATGCTGCGCGTCGTCGGCACCGGCCTCAGCCAGCGACGGGAGAACGACGAGCAGACCGCCCTCGCGGACCAGCTGGCCTACGCCCTCGAGAGCCGGGTCGTGATCGAGCAGGCCAAGGGATACCTCTCCTACGAGCGCAGCACGACCGTCGCCTCGGCGTTCTCCCTGCTCAGGAGCCACGCACGGTCGCACCGGCTGCCGCTCCGCGACGTGGCGCAGGACGTCGTCGACCGCCGGCTCGTCCTGTAGCTCGCACGTCGAGGACGAAGGCCGGGAGCGACTCGGCTGCGACCGTGACGTGCTCCACGGGGCAGAGCCCAGGAACGTCCACGCGCGACCGGCCGCGGCTCGACCTCACGGCATCGTCATGACGTGCGCCCCGAGCGGACCCCGCCGTCAGCGGCCTGGACGCCCCTCCGGCAGCCGCCGTGTGCGCACGAGCTGCGCCGCGACGTCGCGGAGCTTGACGTTGCCCTGCTGCGAGTAGCGCCGCAGCACCGCGAAGGCCTGGTCGGCGTCGAGGTCGTGGCGCTCCATCAGGATGCCCTGGGCCTGTCCGACGAGCGTGCGCGCCTCACGGACGGTCTCGAGGTCCTCGGCGGCGCGCAGGTCGACCAGTGCCACCGCGACCTGCCGCACCAGCAGCTCCAGCGAGTCGTCGTCCGCCCAGCGCCTCAGCGACCCCGCCTCAGCGGCGTAGAGCGAGAGCAGGCCGAGCGACGAGCCCCGCGCGGCGAGGGGCACGGTCAGCACGCTGCCGACTCCCTCCGCGGCGAGCGCGGCGGCCCACGCGGGCCAGCTCGGATCGTGCGCGGTGTCGTCGACGAGCACGACCCCTTCGACCTCGTCGGGGACGGTCTCGTCGGCGGCGGCCGACCCGTGCTCGTCGCGCAGCCCGTCGAGCCGCTCTCCCCGCGACGACGTCGCCGCAGCCCGAGGCGCCGCGGAGCCCCCGACGTGCAGTCGCACCGCCACCTCGTCGCACCGCGTCAGCGCACGGACGTAGCCGACGGCCCGCTGCACCGTCACCCTCAGGTCGGGCTCGGACTGCAGGTCTGCGGCGAGCGCCGCGAAGAAGGAGTCGTCCGTCGTCACGCGCCGATCCCGTCGAGGCTGCGCGCGACCTCCCTGGCCGCGGCGAGCACGTCGGCGGGCTGCACGGCGAGCAGGGCAGGGTCGCACTCGCTGCCGAAGGTGTCGCCGACGCGCAGGCTCGCGTCCGTGAGGACCACGTGCGGGCCGCTCGCGGGCGGGCCCCACTCCTCGGGCGGAGCAGGCCCGAAGAGCACGACCGAAGGCGTGGCGTAGGCCGAGGCCAGGTGCGCCGCCCCGGTGTCGACCGAGACCACGACGGAGGCGTCGGCCACGACCGCGGCCATCTCGGCCAGGTCGACCGTGCCGGCGAGAACGTCCGCGGCGACGACCTCGTCGTCGAGTCCGGCGAGCGCCGCGACCTCGAGCGCACGCGGCCGCTCCTTCTCGCTGCCGGTGAGCACGACCCGCCGTCCCTCCTCACGGAGCTCGCGCACGACCGTCGCGAAGCGGTCGACGGGCCAGTGCCGCGAGCCGTAGAAGGCCCCCACGTGCACGACGACCGCACCGGGCGCGGCGCTCGGCAGGTCGGGGCGGGCGATGCCGATGTCCTCCTGGTCGGCGGGCATCCCGTGCTCGCTCGCCAGCCGCGCCCAGCGGTGCCGCTCGAGCACGTGGTCCTCCCACTCCGGGCCCTCCCACCCGGGGCTCGCGTGACCCAGCCGCACCCGCGGCTGCAGCTGCTCGAGCACCCCGCGGCTCTCGGGACCGTCGCCGTGCAGGTTCATCGCCGTGTCGATCCGCCCCGGCTCGATGCCGAGCGGGTGGTCGAGCCCCGGGGTCGGCCAGAGCACGTCGATCCCTCCGACGAGCTCGGCGACCGGCTCGAGCCAACCGGGCACGGCGAGCACCAGGCGGTGGTCGGGCCGCGAGCGGCGGATCGCGTGCAGCGCGGGCACGGCGACGAGCAGGTCGCCCAGCTTGAGGGCGCGCAGCGCCAGGAACTCAGGGGTGTCGTCCTTCTCGGGGAGGCGGTCCATCCCGACAGCCTGCCGCGCCGGACCGCCCGCCGCCCGAACAGGAGGGCTTCGACAGAAAGGTGATCTGTGCACGTTTCGGCGGGGGCGCCTCGGGGCACGGCGTTGGCATGACCTCGTCGACCCGCGCCTCCTCGTGGCCCCTCGCGGTGCCCTCGGCGGTGCTGTTCGACCGCGACGGCACGCTCGTCGTCGACGTGCCCCACAACGGCGACCCCGACCTCGTGCAGCTGGTGCCGGGGGCCGAGGAGGCGGTGGCCGCGGTCCGCGAGGCCGGCGTCGCCACCGGAGTGGTCACCAACCAGTCCGCAGTGGGCCGCGGCCTGATCACGCGCGACCAGGTCGACGACGTCGCCGCGCGGGTCGACGAGCTGCTCGGCGCGTTCGGCACCTGGGCCGTGTGCCCGCACGTCGCCGAGGACGGCTGCCGCTGCCGCAAGCCCGCCCCCGGCCTCGTGCTGCAGGCGGCGGAGACGCTCGGGGTCGACCCCGCGCACTGCGTCGTCATCGGAGACATCGGCGCGGACGTGGGC
>NZ_CAUPYL010000173.1:0-5534 GCF_963515265.1 uncultured Frigoribacterium sp. | reverse complement strand
GCGCTGAGGCTGCGGCTCGCGCTCTTCCGCCGGGCCGTGCGGTCGGGGACGTTCCCGCCTGCGGCCACCGCGCCTCCTTCGCTGCTCGACGACGTCACCGCCGACCGGGTCGCCTACGTCGGCAACGCGGCCGCGGCCCGGTTCGGCGTGCTCGAGGAGGAGCTGACGACGCTCAGCCGCGTCGCGGCCGCGGTCGGCGCCGCGAGGGGCCGACCGTTCGTCTGGGTCGAGGGGCCGGCCCAGGTGCTGACCGTGCGGGCGGCGGCCGACGAGCCGGCCTCGGCCGTGCCCGACGTCGACGCGGTCGTCGTCGCGCTGGGGTTCAGCGACGTGCTGCTGATGACCTCCGCCGCCGCGTGGCGTCGCGACCTCGACCGGCTGCTCGACGCCGCACGGCACCCGGGGAGCGTGCTCAGTCCGGTGCTCGTCGCGGGGATCCCGCCGATCGACCGGCTGCGGCTCACGTCGCGCGGGGCGCGAGGCCGTGTCCACGGGCAGATCGCGCGGCTCAACGCCGAGTCCGAGCGGCTCGTCCGGGAGCGCGGCGACTGCGTCTTCGTGCCGTTCCCCGAGCCCGAGCCGGCCGTCGGCAGCGCACGCCTGGGCGGCCAGCTGTGGTCGTGGCGGCGGGTGCACGAGCTGTGGGCGGCGAGCCTCTGGCCCGAGCTCGTGAGGGTGCTGGACGAGTCGAGCTGAGGAGGCGTGGGCCGGGTCAGTGAGGACGGCCTGCGACGAGACGGACGGGGTCCCGACGTGAGAGCGACGAAGCTCCGCGGGGGATCACGGAGGTTCGTCGCCGTCGCTATGGTTCGCGTTTGTCCCGTCGCCGTCCGTCAGTCGCCGAGCGCGTCCTTCGCGACGGCCATCGCCGCCATGCCGTTCGGCCAGCCGGCGTAGAGGGTGACGTGCGTGATCGCCTCGATCAGCTCGTCGCGGCGGACACCGTTCTCGAGTGCACGCCCGAGGTGGAACGGCAGCTGCCCGGTGTGGCCGCCGGCAGCGAGGACCGCGACGGTGATCAGGCTGCGGTCGCGGGCCGGCAGCTCGGTGCGGTTCCAGACGTCGGCGAAGAGGACGTCGTCGGTGAGCTCAGCGAGCTTGGGCGCGAAGTCGCCGAGGGAGGCGCGGCCTCCGCCGACCTGGCGGGGCTGGGGCGGCCGGTCGGGCGGGGAGGGCTGGCGGGGCTGATCGGTCACGGGGTTCCTTCTCCGGCTCAGGGCGGACGACGCAGGAGGTGCGCCTGGCGACAGTCCACCTCCTCGGCTCGTCGGGAGGGGTGCCCTGGCAGTGCCTGTCAGTCCGCGGGGCGCGTGCGTAGCGTTGATCTCGACGCCGCAGGTCGGCGTCGCCCCTCCTTCTCCTGCTGCTGCTGACCGCAGCTCGTCCCTGCCCTCGACCCTGAGAGGACCCGTCCTGACGAACGCACCCGCACCCGCGTCCACGCCCGCTGCCGACGTCGCCCTCCCGGGCGAGCCCGGCACGTCGACCCCGACCCGCCTGCCGCTCTTCTCGCTGGTCGTGCTCGCGACGATCGGCTTCGTGCTCGTCGCGATGGAGACGATGCCCGCCGGGCTGCTGCCGCAGATCGCCTCCGGGCTCGACACGAGCGAGGGCACGGTCGGTCTGCTCATCAGCGCGTACGCGCTCGGCACCGTCGTCGCGACCGTCCCGGCCATCACGCTGACCCGGGGCCTGCGGCGTCGCCCCGTGCTCGCGGCGGCGCTCGCCGGGCTCGTCCTCGCGAACGTCGTGACCGCCTTCGCCCCGACGGTCGGCGTCGCCCTCGCGTCCCGGTTCGTCGCCGGGGCGTTCTCGGGCACGATCTGGGGCATGCTCGCCGTGCACGGCCGCCGCATCAGCCCGCCCGGCAGCGCGGGTCGCGCGCTCGCGATCGTCTCGGCCGGAGCCCCCGTCGGCTTCGCGTTCGGGACGCCGCTCGGCTCCTGGCTCGGCACGACCCTCGACTGGCGCTGGTCGTTCGGCGGCCTCAGCCTGATCGGGCTCGTCGCCCTCGTGCTCGTGCTCGCCGTGGTGCCCGACGCGACCCCGGCGCCCGCCCCGGCCTCGGGCCGCCTCCCGCTCGGCCGGGTCCTCAGCCTCCCCGGAGTGGTCGTGATCCTCGCCGTCATCGCCGCGTGGATGATCGCGCACAACACGATCTACACCTACGTCGCGCCGTACCTGCGGGCCGGCGGCTCGGGCCTCGGCGTCGACCTGACGCTGCTCGTCTACGGGGTCTCGTCGATCGGCGGCATCGTCGTCACCGGCGCGCTGCTCGACCGGCACCCCCGGCCCCTGCTGCACGGCAGCGTCGCCCTCTTCGTCGTCGCGGGGGCCGTGCTGCTGGTCGGCCAGGCGTCCCCGGCCGCGGTGCTCGCCGCCTCCGTGCTCTGGGGGCTGACCTTCGGCGGGGCCTCGGCCCAGCTGCAGGCGGCGCTGACGACCGCAGGAGGCGCGGAGGCGGACGTCGCGAACTCGTTCCTGCCGGTCGCCTTCAACGTCGCCATCTTCGCGGCGGGTGTCCTCGGAGCGCTGCTGCTCGGCGGGGTCGGCCCTCTCGTGCTCCCCGTCGTCATGATGGGGGCAGGCGCCCTCGCCCTCGGCCTCACGGTGTGGGGCAGGCGCAGCGCCTTCCCCGCGCGATGGTGACGCGGACCGTCGCCGATGCGGGCGGGCCACCCGGCCGGACCGCACCTCCTTCGCCCCTCGTCTTCCCCTTCTCCACCACTTCCCCGACATCACCACCGAACACGAACACAGGAGCACACATGCGCACCGTCAAGGCCTACGCGGCACCGTCCGCCACCGAGCCCCTCGTCCCGACGACCATCGAGCGCCGCGACGTCGGCCCGAAGGACGTCATGATCGACATCGCCTACGCCGGCATCTGCCACAGCGACATCCACACCGTCCGCGGTGAGTGGGGCGAGATCCAGTACCCGCAGGTCGTCGGCCACGAGATCGTCGGCACCGTCTCGGAGGTCGGTTCCGAGGTCACGAAGCACGAGGTCGGCGACCGCGTCGGCGTCGGCTGCATGGTCAACTCGTGCGGCGAGTGCGAGTACTGCCAGCGCGGCGACGAGCAGTACTGCGCCAAGGGCAACACCGGCACCTACACGAGCGTCGACCCCGCCGACGGCACCGTCACCCAGGGCGGCTACTCGCAGGCCGTCGTCGTCACGGAGGACTTCGTGCTGCGCGTGCCCGAGTCGCTCGACTACGACAAGGTCGCGCCGCTGCTCTGCGCCGGCATCACGCTCTACTCGCCGCTGCACCACTGGGGCGTCACCGAGGGCACCAAGGTCGCCATCGTCGGCATGGGCGGCCTCGGCCACATGGGCGTGAAGATCGCCGCCGCGCTCGGCGCGGACGTCACGGTGCTGTCGCAGACCACCTCCAAGAAGGAGGACTCGCTGCGCTTCGGCGCGAAGGCGCACTACGCGACCAGCGACGAGCAGACCTTCACCGACCTGGCGAACTCGTTCGACCTGATCGTCAACACGGTGTCGGCCAAGATCGACATGGGCGCCTACCTCGGCCTGCTCGCCGTCGACGGCACCCTCGTCAACGTCGGCGCCCCCTCGGAGCCCCTCGAGGTGCCCGCGTTCGCGCTGATCCCGGCTCGCCGCAGCTGGGCCGGCTCGGCCATCGGCGGCATCCGCGAGACCCAGGAGATGCTCGACTTCTGCGCCGAGCACGGCATCCTGCCCGAGACGGAGCTGATCAGCGCCGACCAGATCAACGAGGCCTACGACCGCGTGCTCAAGTCGGACGTGCGCTACCGCTTCGTGATCGACGCGGCGACGTTCGCGTAGGTCGCACCCGCTGGTCGCACGAACGCCCTCGCCGTGAGCGGGGGCGTTCGTGCGTGTGCGGGCGTCGTCCCTGGTCGCGAGCGGTCTGCTGGCAAGGCCCGCACCTCCTGCGGACTGGCCGTCTGCGCTGTCGCATGACGTCGCACCGGGTTTCGTGCACTGCACCGGGTCCAGACGCGGTGCAGTGCACGAAAGTCGGTGCGTTGCGGGGCATCAGGGGCGCAGTGCCAGCAGCGCGAGGTGCGTGTCGAGAGCCGTGACCGCCCAGGAGGCGTCGGTGCTGACGGCCTGGGCGAGCAGGTGCAGGGCCAGACCGTCCACGACGGCGTGGGTGAGCTCGACGTCCACGCCGGCCGGCCCGGGGATGCCGGGGGCGCCCTCCGCGCCACCGTCTCCTCCGTCGTCGCCGGCGTCGAGGTGCGCCAGCGCGAGCGCGCAGACGTCGCGCACCGCCGTGTGCGTCTGCTCGTGCGCCGTCCGCAGCGAGGGGTCGGTCAGGGCGAGGGCGGCGAAGGCGACCGTCACCTCCATCTCGGCGCGCCGCTCGTCGTCGAGGGGGAGCAGCTCGAGCAGGACGGCCCGGGCCGCGTCGCGTCCGCCGGGCGCGGTCGCCGCCCGGTCGACGCGCTCGCGCAGCCGCGACACCAGCAGCTCGACGGCCGCGTCGCGCACGCTCGCCTGCGTCGGGAACGTGTAGCGCAGCGACGAGGGAGGCAGGCCGGCCTCGGCGGCGACCTTGCGGACCGACACCTCCGTCGGGCCCTCGCGCACCAGCACCCGCCAGGCGGCTTCGCCGACGATGCGGCGGCGGTCGTCGAGGTCCACGGTGCGGGGCATCCGTCAATTCTGGCACGACTGTGCGAAAACGTGCTAGAACTGATTCCGCACGACTGTGCGACAACGGGTCGCGCAGGGTGTCGACACGAGGTCGGCTCAGTGCGCCGGAGGAGAGGGGCCCGTCATGGCCTGGGTGCTGTTGATCGTCGCGGGGGTGCTCGAGGCCGTGTGGGCGTCGGCGCTCGGCGCGTCGGGGAACTTCACGAAGAAGGGGCCGACGGCGCTGTTCGTCGTCGCGCTCGTGCTGAGCATGGTCGGCCTCGCGCTGGCGATGAACGACCTGCCCGTCGGCACCGCCTACGCCGTCTGGGTCGGGATCGGCGCCGTGCTGACCGTCGTGATCGCGGTCGTCCGCGGCCAGGAGGTGCTGACCGTCGCCCGCGCACTGCTGCTCGCCGTGCTGATCGGCTGCGTCGTCGGCCTCAAGGTGGTCAGCTGATGCCGTGGGTCGTGCTCGTCCTCAGTGCCGTCCTCGAGGCGGTCTGGGCGACCGCGCTGGGTCGGAGCGAGGGGCTCTCGGTACTCGCCCCCTCCGTCGTCTTCGTGCTGGGCCTCGCCGCCTCGATGCTGACGCTCGGCTGGGTGACGCGGCACATCCCGATCAGCACCGCGTACGCGATCTGGGCCGGTCTCGGCGCGGCGTTCACCGTCACCTGGAGCATGCTCACCGGCGGCGAGGCCGTGACCGTCGTGCGGGTGCTGCTGCTCGCGGGGATCGTCGGCAGCGTCGTCGGGCTGAAGCTGCTGAAGTCGGGGCCGGCTGCTGGCGTCGAGCCCGGTGCCGAGGGTGAGGGCGCCGCCGCTGACGGGGCGGGTGCGGCGGCTGCGGCTGGTGCGACTGCCGGTGACGGGCAGCGTCCGCCGGCGGGCTAGGCGTCGCAC
>NZ_CAUPYL010000172.1:0-5566 GCF_963515265.1 uncultured Frigoribacterium sp. | reverse complement strand
GGTGCAGGAGGCGGCGGTGCAGGAGGCAGCGGCGGCGACTCGCGTGCGGCCGCAGCCGTGCTCGGCAGCGACTGGCGCACCAGCTTCGAGGCTGCCGACGCGCAGCCCCTCGCGAGCACGCCCGCGACGCCCGACGACCTCGGCACCGTGAAGGCCTCGAACGGCCTGCCGCCCGGCAGCCTGCTCGGCCACGTCACCGAGGCCTCGGCGAGCGCTGACAACGCCCCGGGCGAGATCGCCGTGAACCTCACGGACGGCAACCCCGCCAGCAAGTGGCTCGCGTTCCAGCGCACCGCGACGATCACCTACCTGCTCGACTCGCCGCAGACCGCGACCGAGTGGTCGCTGACGAGCGGCAACGACGCCCCCGAGCGCGACCCGCGGGCGGTCACGCTGCAGGGCTCCGCCGACGGAGGCGCGACCTGGGTCGACCTCGACGCGCAGCCCGCCGTGGCGTTCACGGGCCGAGGCGTGACGAACGAGTACGCGGTCACCGCCCCGGGCGCCTACGACGCGTACCGGCTCGACATCACGCAGAACGCGGGTGCGGGCCTCACCCAGCTCGCCGACTGGTCGCTCGGCGACGGCACGGAGGCCGTGCCCGAGTCGGGCCCGATGGTGACCGTGGTCGGCGGCGGCCCGGTCAGCGGCCCGAACATGAAGCCCGGCGCGGGCTTCAGCGGCACCAAGTCGCTGCGCTACGCGGGCGAGCACACGGCTGCCGCGGGTCGGGCCACCAACGTCCTGTTCGAGGGCCTCGAGCTCGAGATCGGCGACGACACCGAGTTCTCGTACCGGATCTTTCCCGAGCTGGGCGGAGACCTGCAGTACCCCGCCACCTACGCGGCGATCGATCTCGAACTGGCCGACGGCCGCGTCGTGAGCGGCGTGCAGGGCGTCGTCGACGCCCACGGCGAGGGCACCTCGGCCGCCGCCCGCGGCTCGTCGAAGATCCTCTACGCCGACCAGTGGAACTCGGTGCGGGTGCCGCTCGGCGACCTCGCCGGCGAGACCGTGACGCGCGTCCTGTTCGACTACGACAACGCCGGCGGCGCCGTCGGCACGAGGTTCCAGGGCTGGGTCGACGACCTCGACCTCGACCCGGCCCCCGCCCGGGTCGACGGCTCGAGCCTCGTGAACCACGTCGACACCCGCCGCGGCACCAACTCGACCGGCGGCTTCAGCCGGGGCAACAACGTGCCCGCGGCGACGGTGCCGAACGGGTTCAACTTCTGGACCCCGATGACGAACGCGTCGAGCCAGACCTGGCTCTACGACTACCAGCGCGGCAACGACGACGCGAACCTGCCCCGCCTGCAGGGCATCGGCGTCTCGCACGAGCCGAGCCCGTGGATGGGCGACCGGAACCAGCTCGCGATCCTGCCCTCGACGACGGCCGTGACCGCCGCGGACGCAGCCGCGGGAGGCGGCACCGCGCCCGACGCCTCGCTCGCCGCCCGGGCCCTCCAGTTCGACCACGGCGCCGAGATCGCGCGCCCCGACCTGTACAGCGTCGAGACGACGAGCGGCCTCGAGGCCGCCGTCACGCCCACCGACCACGGCGCCGTGCTGCGGTTCGCCTTCCCGGAGAGCACAGCCCCCGAGGGCACGGGCACCGAGGGCGCGGCCGCGGGCGACCGCACCGGCAGCGTGCTCGTCGACCAGGTCGCCGGGAACTCGGGCCTCACCGTCTCCGCCGACGGCCGGGTCTCCGGCTGGGTCGAGGGCGGCTCAGGCCTGTCGACCGGGGCGACCCGCATGTTCGTCAGCGGTCAGTTCGACCGCACGCCCACCTCCGTGGGCTCGGCCGCGGGCGACCGGACGGGCGCTCGGTACGCCTCGTTCGACGTCTCCGCCGCGGGGGCCGGCAGCGCTGCCGGCGTCGTCGAGCTCCGCCTCGCCACGTCGTTCATCTCGTCCGAGCAGGCCGCGCACAACCGCGACCTCGAGCTCACCGGACGCAGCTTCGACGAGGTGCGCACCGACGCCGAGCGACAGTGGAACGACCGCCTGGGCGTGATCACCGTCGAGGGCGCCCGGGACGACCAGCTCGCCACGCTCTACGGCAGCCTGTACCGCCTCAACATGTACCCGAACTCGCAGTTCGAGAACACGGGCACGGCCGCCGCGCCGACCTACCGCTACGCGAGCCCGGTCGCCCCGACCGTCGGCACCGCCACGGACACGACGACGAACGCCGTCGTGAAGGACGGCAAGGTCTACGTCAACAACGGCTTCTGGGACACCTACCGCACCGTCTGGCCCGCCTACTCGCTGCTCTACCCCGAGGTCGCGGGCGAGCTGATGGACGGCTTCGTGCAGCAGTACCGCGACGCCGGCTGGATCGCCCGCTGGTCGAGCCCCGGCTACGCCGACCTGATGACCGGCACCAGCTCGGACGTCGCGTTCGCCGACGCCTACGTCAAGGGCGCGGTCGACGGCGACCTCGCGCTCGAGGCGTACGACGCGGCGCTGAAGAACGCCAGCGTGCAGCCGACCCAGAGCGGCGTGGGCCGCAAGGGCCTCGACCAGTCGCTGTTCCTCGGCTGGACGCCGTCCAGCACGGGCGAGAGCGTGTCGTGGGGGCTCGAGGGCCACATCAACGACTTCGGCCTCGGCCAGATGGCGGCGAAGCTCGCCGACGACCCGGCCACCCCGGAGGCGCGGCGCGCGCAGCTGAGGGAGGAGTCGGCCTGGCTGCTCGACCGCGCCCGCGACTACGGCACCCTGTTCGACCCGGCGACCGGGTTCTTCCAGGCGCGCGACGCCGACGGCGCCTTCGCCGAGCCCGCCGAGACCTACGACCCCGAGTCGTGGGGCGGGGCCTACACCGAGACGAACGGCTGGAACTTCGCGTTCCACGCCCCGTTCGACGTGCCGGGCCTCGCCGCGCTGTACGGCGGCTCGGAGGGCCTCGACGCGAAGCTCGCCGAGTTCTACGCGACGCCCGAGGAGGCGGACAAGCCGGGCGGCTACGGCGGCGTCATCCACGAGATGGTCGAGGCTCGCGACGTGCGGATCGGCCAGCTCGGCATGAGCAACCAGGTCTCGCACCACATCCCCTACGTCTCAGCGGCGAACGGCGACCCCGCGACGACCCAGCGGGTCGTCCGCGAGATCACGCAGCGCCTCTTCGTGGGCAGCGACATCGGGCAGGGCTACCCCGGCGACGAGGACAACGGCGAGATGTCGTCGTGGTTCCTGTTCTCGGCGCTCGGCTTCTACCCGCTGGCGATGGGCACGGACTCGTACACGATCGGCTCGCCGCTCTTCGACGAGGCGACGATCCACCTCGAGAACGGGAAGGACTTCACGGTCCGCGCCGAGGGCAACTCGAACGAGGCGGTCTACGTGCAGTCGGCCACCCTCGACGGCGAGGCGATCGACACCGCCTCGCTGAGCCAGCAGAGCATCAGCCGAGGAGGCGTGCTCGAGTTCACCATGGGCACGCAGCCGAGCGGGTGGGCGGCCCACGCACCGGACCCCGCCGACCCGGCGGCGACGCTGGTCGACGCCACCACGGCGGGCCAGGGCGTGCTCAGCGCGAGCGACGGCACCGACGTCGCCCGCCTCGCCGACGACTCGGCGAGCACCGCGGCGACGTTCGAGCTACCCGACGTCGACGTCACCTGGCGCTCGGCCTCCGGGCCGGTCACCGTGTCGCGGTACACGCTGACGAACGGGCCCGAGGGCTCCGCGGCCCCCACGGGCTGGACGCTCGAGGGCTCGACCGACGGCACCACCTGGCTGCCGCTCGACGAGCGCGCGGCGCAGACGTTCCCGTCGGCGCTGCAGACCCGGCCCTTCGCCGTCACCGACCCGCGGCCCTTCACCTGGTACCGGATCGCGACGACCGGCACCACCGACGGACGCGCGGCCACGCTCAGCGAGATCGAGCTCATGGCCGACCCGACGGCACCCGCCGGCGCGTTCACGGTCAGCGGCAAGCCGGGCCTGACGAGCGAGGCGGGCGCCTCGTTCGAGAGCGCGGTCGCCACCGTGACCCGCGCCTCCTCGACGGGGTCGCCCGAGGCCGGCGGCGGTGACGCCGGCGCCGTGCCCGACGGACTCGTCGCGACGGTCGACTGGCTCGACGGCGAGGGCCCGCAGCAGGCGACCCTGACCCCGACCGCGCTCGGCGGCTGGGACGTCACGGCGCCGGCGAGGGTCTTCGACGCCCCGGCGACCTACACGGCGATCGTGACCGCGACCGACGGGACCGACTCCGCGAGCACGACGACCTCGGTGGTCGTCTCGCGGACGGCTCCGGCGTTCGAGGACGCCTTCGACAGCGTCTGCCTCGGCGAGCCCGGACAGGCCGCGAACTGCGACTACCTGGGCAACGGGTTCTCGCGGCCGTCGCTGGCGGGCAAGGGCTTCGTACAGGGGACCGAGGTGGCCGTGCCCGGCACCGAGCTGACGTTCGACCTGCCGGCGGTCCCCGCGGGCGAGCCGGACAACGCGACGGGGCAGGGCCAGGTGCTGCCGCTCGACCTCGGCGACGACGTGACGCAGCTGTCGGTGATCGGCACCGCGACCGAGAAGCCGCAGCAGACGGTCGGCACGCTGACCTTCGACGACGGCACGACGCAGGAGCTGCCCATCGAGTTCGGCGACTGGACGGGCGGCGTGACCACGCCCTCGTTCGGGAACATCGTCGTCGCGACGTCGGACGGCCGCACGAACGGGGCGAACGGATCCGACACGGCCGTCGCCGGCGTCTACTCGACGGCGCCCGTGACGCTGCCCGAGGGCAGGCGCGCCGTGTCGCTCACGATGCCGACGCAGACGGGCGACCCGCGGTCGGCCGGGCGGATCCACGTGTTCGCGATCGCCACGGACGGGACGCGCCTCGCACCGCCGGAGGCGCTGGTCGCCACGGGCGCGGAGGCCGGCCTGGCCGGGACCGCCGGCGTCGAGGTCTCGGGCGCGCTCGCGACCGTGACGGGCGGAGTCGGTGCTGGTGCTGGTGCTGGTGCGGAGGCTGGTGTCCGCGCGCTCGTGAACTGGGGCGACGGCACCGCCGTCACGTCGGGGACGATCGTCGACGGCGTGGTCTCGGGGGCGCACACCTACGCGCTGCCGGGGAGCTACACGGTGACGGTGACCGTCGACGACGGGCGTTCGAGCTCGGCCACGACCACGACCGCGGTGATCGCGGCCGCGCCGGTCGACCCGGGCCCGGTGGACCCGGGAACTCCCGGCGACCCCGGCACGCCCGGGAACCCGGGCACGCCGGGCACGCCCGGGAACCCCGGCACGCCGGGGGCGTGGACGCCCTCGCTGCAGGTCCTGGCCGACTCGGCGACACGGGGCACGGTCGTCCCCGTCGACGGCAGCGGCTTCGCACCGGGCGAACAGGTGTCGCTGACGCTGTTCAGCGACCCGATCGCGCTCGGCACGCTGACCGCCGACGCGGACGGCATCGTCCGCGGGTCGTTCACGGTGCCTGCCGCAGCGACGACCGGGGCGCACGAGGTCGAGGCCCTGGGCGCGACGTCGCAGGTGGCGGTGCGGGCGGCCTTCCGGGTCGTCGACACGGCGGCGGCCGACGCCGGACGCGCCC
>NZ_CAUPYL010000171.1:0-5572 GCF_963515265.1 uncultured Frigoribacterium sp. | reverse complement strand
GCGTCGAGGCGACGGCCGAGCAGCGCGGCCTGGTGGCGCAGACGCGACTCGAGGTCGTCGAGGGTGCCCCGCACCGCCTCGGGAACGCCGCCGCCCCGCAGCAGGGCGACGCAGGCGAAGACGTCGTCGACGAGGGCTCGACACCGGTCGGCGTCGTGCGACACGTCGGCCCGGTAGGCGTCGAGGGTCGTCGCGCAGCGCGCGAAGGCCCGGCGTGCGTCGTGCTCCGCGTGGGGCGCGAGCACGCCCTGCCCCTCTGCGACGAGGTCGCGCCACAGTGCGCACAGCGCGACGACCAGGGCCGGCACCGTGGCCGGGCGGGCGACGGCGACCCGCGTCCAGCGCTGCGGCAGGGTCTCGACGAGGCCGGTGTGCTCGAGCCGGACGAGGGCCGCCCGGATCGGAGTGCGCGAGACCCCCAGCCACGACTCGAGGTCGGCGTCGCGCAGACGGCTGCCGGCGGGCAGGGCACCCGCCGTGATCGCCGCGAGCAGCGTCTCGTGCACGTCGTCCTTGTGCAGACGGCGCTGGATGACGGTCTGGCGGTCGTGCGGAACGGGCACAGCACCTCCTCGTGTGTGATGTACGAGATGCTGACACTAGTGCATGTATGCCCTGCCGAGCAGTCCACTACGCTCGTCCGGTGCCCGTGTCGAGGATCGTCCTGTTCTACGTGTTCGTGCCGCTGGCCGACCCCGACGCCGTGCGGCTGTGGCAGCGCGACCTGGCCGAGTCGCTCGGCCTCCGGGGCCGCGTGCTGCTCTCGCCGCACGGCGTGAACGGCACCCTCGGCGGCGAGGTGTCCGACGTGAAGCGCTGGCTCCGCAAGACCCGGGAGTACGCCCCCTTCCGCGACCTCGACGTGAAGTGGAGCGACGGCGGCGCCGACGACTTCCCGCGGCTCTCGGTGAAGGTCCGCGACGAGGTCGTGACGTTCGGCGCCCCCGACGAGCTGGTCGTCGACGGGTCGGGCGTCGTGGGCGGCGGCACACGCCTCACGCCCGAGGAGCTGCACGAGCTCGTCGCGCGCGAGGACGTCGTCTTCCTCGACGGCCGCAACGAGTTCGAGTCGCGCATCGGCCGGTTCCGCGACGCCGTGGTGCCGGACGTCGCGACGACCCGCGAGTTCGTGGCCGAGCTCGACAGCGGCCGGTGGGACCACCTCAAGGACGAGACCGTCGTCACGTACTGCACGGGCGGCGTGCGCTGCGAGGTCCTCAGCTCACTGATGGTCTCGCGGGGGTTCGGCCGGGTCTACCAGCTCGACGGCGGCGTGGCGCGCTACGGCGAGCGCTACGGCGACGACGGCCTGTGGGAGGGGTCGCTCTACGTCTTCGACCGGCGGGGGTCCGTCGAGTTCAGCGACCACGCCGCCGTCGTCGGCCGCTGCTCCGCCTGCGGCGAGGCGACCAGCCGGATGCAGAACTGCTCCGACCTGCAGTGCCGCGAGCAGCTGGTCGTGTGCGAGCCGTGCGCGGGACGCGACGTCGTCCTCTGCGACCCGCACCGCGCCTCCCGCGGGTGGACCCCTTCCCTCGCCCCCGGCGTAGCGTCTCCCGCATGACTGAGACCAACGACATCTCCCGCGTCGCCGAGGTGCTCGACGCCGGGCGCATCGGCATCCTGACCACCCGCAGCGGCCACGGCCGCCTCGTGAGCCGGCCGCTCGCGATCGTCGACCGCGACTTCGACGGCAAGGTGTACTTCTTCACCCGCGACCCCTCCCCCAAGGTCGACGACATCAAGGCCCACCCGCAGGTCAACGTCGCCGTCGAGACCGGCAAGGGCTGGCTCTCGCTCGCCGGCGAGGCGTCGGTGACGAAGGACTCCGCGCTGGTCGACGAGTTCTGGACGGCCGGCGCCGAGGCCTGGTTCGACGAGGGACGTGACGACCCCACCGTCGCCCTGATCGAGGTCGACGTCGACACGGCCGAGTACTGGGTCAGCAACGAGCCGAAGGCCGTGACCCTGCTGAAGTACGCCAAGGCGGCGCTGACCGGTGGTCACCCGAAGAACGTGGCGGACACGGGCACGGTCCAGCTCTAGCCAGGGTCAGGGCAGCGCCCCGCGCACCCGACGGGCGGTCAGCCGCAGGTGACCGTGCGCCCGTCCGCGTCGACGTAGTCGCCCGGGCCGAGCTGGGTGCAGGTCGACGAGAGCCGCGTCACGTAGTCGAGGGCGGAGATGCCCCACACGAGGCTCGCGACGATCACCACGCCCGAGACGACCATGCCCACCAGCGCCAGGGTCGGGGCGTGGCCCGCCTGTCGCGACCTGCGTGCCGAGACCAGCCCGAACACGAGGCCCAGGGGCGCGGCGAAGACGCCGAAGACGACCGAGGCGATCGCGAGGCCGCGTCCCGGGTCGTCGCTGCGGGGAGGTCGGCTGTCCCAGAAGTCGTCGTCGTCGAACGCCGTGAAGTACGAGCCCTGGCCGCCTGCGGCGTGGGGCGAGGACGAGGAGGCGCCGGCCGACGAGCTCGTCGGCTGCGGTGCCCAGAGGCTCGCCTCGTCCGACGGAGCCGGCGCCGGGGCCGGGGGCCAGGCCGCCTCGGGGACGACGGCGGCCTCGTGGCGGGCCCGCGCCTCCTGGTGCAGGGTCGGAGGGGGCCCCACGACGGACTGCCCGCGCTGCTCGCCCGGCACCGGCCGTGCGAACCTCGCCCACGGCGACGGAGGCCGCGGCGGGGGATGGTCGGTCATGCACCGAGGGTAGTACGCCGACTCGTGCTCCCGACCGTACGGGCGCGGAGGTGCAGGGACCCGCGCACGCAGCCCCGTGCGCCATGATGGGACGCACCTCGGCCCGACCCCGGGCCCGACATGCGACGGAGCGACACGATGCGGATAGGGATCCTCACCAGCGGCGGCGACTGCCCCGGACTCAACGCGGTCATCCGAGGGGCGGTGCTGAAGGGGACGCAGATCCACGGCCAGGAGTTCGTCGGGTTCCGTGACGGCTGGCGCGGGGTCGTCGACGGCGACGTCATGCCCCTCACCCGCAAGGAGATCCAGGGCATCGCGAAGCAGGGCGGCACGATCCTCGGCACGAGCCGCACCAACCCCTTCGAGGGCGCGGGCGGGGTCGAGCGCATCACCGAGAACCTCGAGCGCTTCGGCATCGACGCCATCATGGCCATCGGCGGCGAGGGCACGCTCGCGGCCGCGAAGCGCCTGACCGACGCCGGCCTGAAGATCGTCGGCGTCCCCAAGACCGTCGACAACGACCTCGGCGCCACCGACTACACCTTCGGCTTCGACACCGCCGTGCAGATCGCGACCGACGCCATGGACCGCCTGCGCACCACCGGCGACTCGCACAGCCGCTGCATGGTGGCCGAGGTGATGGGCCGGCACGTCGGGTGGATCGCCCTGCACTCGGGCATGGCCGCCGGCGCGCACGCCATCCTCATCCCCGAGCAGGCCACGAGCATGGACCAGATCGTGGCGTGGGTGCAGTCGGCCTACGACCGCGGGCGCGCACCGCTGGTCGTCGTGGCCGAGGGCTTCGTGCCCGACCACGAGAGCGACGCGCACTCCGAGCGCGGCCTCGACGCGTTCGGCCGCCCGCGCCTGGGCGGCATCGGGGAGGCGCTGGCGCCGATCATCGAGGAGCGCACGGGCATCGAGACGCGCGCGACCACCCTCGGCCACATCCAGCGCGGCGGCACCCCCACCTCCTACGACCGCGTGCTCGCGACCCGCCTCGGCATGGCGGCCAGCGACTCCGTCGTCGAGGGCCGCTGGGGGCGCATGGTCGCCCTGCGCGGCACGGACATCGTGCACGTGTCGTTCGAGGAGGCGCTCGACAGCCTGAAGACCGTGCCGCAGCACCGCTACGACGAGGCCGCGATCCTCTTCGGCTAGGGCACGGGTCGCTCCTCCCCGGGGTCGCGAGGCGTCCGTCCGTCCACGCTCCGCCGCGCAGGCGATGCGCGAGGCCTCCGGACCTGTCAGTCTCGACGCATGATCACGTTCATCGTCGTGGGGGCGGTCGGGCTCGTCGTCCTCCTCGCCAGCATCGTCGTCGGCGACCTGCTCGACCTGTTCGACGTCGGCGACGGCCTCGTCTCGGGCGTCGCGCTCGGCGCCGCCCTGTCGATCTTCGGGCTGGCCGGGCTCGTGACCACCCAGGCCGGTCTCGACACGGTCTGGACGTACATGGTCGCCGTGCTCGTGGCGGCGGCCGTGCTCGTGCTCGTGCAGCTCTTCGTCCGCCGGGTCACCCGACGCGAGAGCGGCGGCCACTGGTCGCCCGTCGGCTTCACCGGCACCACGACCGAGGCGACCACGCCGAGCGGCGGCGAGGTCCGCCTCGACGACGTCCGCGAGCTCGAGCGGCGCCTCGCGTACAGCGACGCCCCGATCGCCCGGGGGGTCCGCGTCCGGGTCGTCGCCGAGGCCGGGCCTCGGGTGCAGGTCGAGCCCGTCGACCCGGCGGGCCCCGTCGCCCCGTAGGCCCGTCGCCCCGCAGTCCCCGCCGTCGCCGGCCACCTCGCCGCACCGGCGCACCCCAACCAGCACCGCTCCAGCCCTGCACCACCCCGCCCCTTGGAAGGAAGCCCTGTGGACTTCATCACCGGAAACACCAGCGTCGTCGCGGTCGTCGTCGCCGTCGTCATCGTGCTCGCCCTGCTGTCGTTCGTCGCCAGCCGCGTGCGCCGCGTCCCGCCGAACGAGGCGCTGATCGTCGTCGGCCGCGGGGCCGAGCGCTCCGAGGGCGGCGGCATCTCGAGCCCCCAGAAGGTGATCATCGGCGGGCGCACGTTCGTCTGGCCGATCTTCCAGGAGGGCTTCACGCTCTCGCTCGAGCAGTACCAGACCCCGGTCGAGGTGCAGGCGATCGACGCCAACTACATCCGCACAGCCGTCAAGGCCACCGTCAACTTCAAGGTGACCGGCACCGAGGACGGCGTCCGCCGGGCGGCCCAGCGCTACCTGCTGCAGCAGCAGCAGCTGCCCGTGATCGTGCAGCAGTCCCTCGAGGGCTCGATCCGAGGGCTGATCGGCGGCCAGCCGGTCGACGACCTCGTCAAGAACTTCTCGCGCCTCGCCGCGGACGCCGTGAACGAGACGAAGGGCGAGCTCGCCGAGCTCGGCCTGCAGATCGAGACCATGAACATCCGCGAGATCGAGACGCCCGGCAGCACGTACCTCGCCGACCGCGGACGCGCGGAGGCGGCGGTCGCCAAGCAGAACGCCGACGTGGCCGAGGCGGAGGCGGAGCGCATCGCGGCCCTGGCCCGCATCGGCAACACGCAGCAGACGGCCGAGCGCCAGCTGCAGCTCGACGTGCGCCAGGCGCAGATCAAGGCCGAGACCGACCGGGCCAACGCCGAGGCGTCGGCCGCGGGCGAGCTGGCACGCGCCACGCAGGACAAGCTCGTCGCCGAGCAGGAGAGCATCGCCGTCGCCGAGCAGGCGAAGGTCAACCAGGAGCGCCTCAACATCGACGTGCGCCAGCCCGCCGAGGCCGCCGCCTACGCCTCGGTGCAGAACGCCGAGGCCGAGCGCGACGCGGCCAACGCCGCCGTCGAGGCCGAGGCGTTCCGCCGCACCCAGCTGGCCGACGC
>NZ_CAUPYL010000170.1:0-5599 GCF_963515265.1 uncultured Frigoribacterium sp. | reverse complement strand
GAGCACGAGCACGAGCACGAGCACGAGCACGAGCACGAGCACGAGCACGAGCACGGACACGAGGAGGCGACGGCCAGGGCTCAGCGCAGCTCCCGCGGCACGTGCGGCGAGTACCGCGGCACGTAGCGCAGCAGGATGGCCGCCCCGACGAGGCCGAGCACGCCCATCACCCCGCTGGCCAGCGAGATCGAGACGACGGCGGTCAGCCCCGAGATGAGCAGCGGCGCGGCCGCGCTGCCGGCGTCGCCCGTGAACCGCCAGGCGCCGAGGAACGGCGCCGGGTCGGCCCGGTCGGCGAGGTCGGCGCCGAGGGTCATGAGGATGCCGCTGCCGATCCCGTTCGCGAGCGACATGAACATCGCCACCGCGATGAACCAGCCGACCCGGGCGTCGAGGTCGTGCGTGAGCGACAGGGCCAGGTACGAGATCGAGAGGCCGACCATCGACGGGACGGCGCTCCAGAGGCGGCCCCAGCGGTCCATGATCTGGCCGCTCGTGTAGAAGAGGGCGAAGTCGACGGCGCCCGCGATGCCGATGATCAGCGCCGTCTGCGGCGCGCTGATGCCGATGCTCACGGCCCAGAGCGGCAGGATCACCTGGCGCCCGGCCCGCATCGCGCCGATCAGCGCGGCTCCGCTGCCCAGCTTGACGAGGACGCCGCGATGGCGGGCGAGCGTGCGGAACAGGCCCTCCGCCTCCTTCGCGACCTCCTCCTCGCCGGGGGTCGGGGCGTCGACGGGCACGGCCGCCG
Organism: uncultured Frigoribacterium sp.; assembly: GCF_963515265.1. Lineage (NCBI taxonomy): Bacteria > Bacillati > Actinomycetota > Actinomycetes > Micrococcales > Microbacteriaceae > Frigoribacterium > uncultured Frigoribacterium sp. The sequence continues at coordinate 4,848 of NZ_CAUPYL010000170.1, read as the reverse complement.
CCGCCCGGCGCTCGCGGAGCACCTCGGACGGGTCGCGCAGCAGGAGCAGCACGACGGCCGCGCCGAGGCAGCCGGCGACGTGGATCCAGAAGGCGGACTGCGTCGAGCCGGTGAGGTGGATGGTGCCGGCCGCGAGGAACGGGCCGACGAAGTAGCCGAGCCGGAAGACCCCGCCGAGGCTCGAGAGCGCCCGCGCCCGGACCTCCACCGGCACGAAGCTCGTCATGAACGCGTGCCGGGCCAGGGCGAACACGGCCGTCGAGAGGCCGATCAGCAGCACGCCCCAGGCCAGCACCCACTCGTTCGGCGCCCACACGCAGGTCAGCAGCCCGACGATGCTCACGAGGGCGGCGGAGATCATGGCGGTGCGCTCGCCGATGCGGGAGACGAGCCAGCCGCTCGGGACGTCGCCGATCAGCTCGCCCACCAGGATGAGCGCGGCGACGAACGCCGCGAAGGGCAGGGTCGCCCCGAGGTCGCTGGCGACGACCGGGATGATCGGGATGATCGCCCCCTCGCCGATCGCGAACAACGCGGCGGGGAGGAATGCCGACAGGGCGACGGACCGGAACGAGAAGGCGGGGGAGGGCGTCGACGTCATGGCACCGGCCACACTATGCCTGCCTCGGCCGGGGTCGACCGCCCTGGCCCCGCCGGGCCCCGGCGCGGCTGCTTACACTTGACGGATGAAGATCCTCGCAGCGATGAGCGGCGGCGTCGACTCGGCGGTCGCCGCGGCCCGGGCGGTCGAGGCCGGCCACGACGTCGTCGGGGTGCACCTGGCCCTCAGCCGGATGCCCGGCACCCTCCGCACCGGCAGCCGCGGCTGCTGCACCATCGAGGACTCGATGGACGCCCAGCGCGCCGCCGACGTCATCGGCATCCCCTACTACGTGTGGGACTTCAGCGAGCGGTTCAAGCTCGACGTCGTCGACGACTTCGTGGCCGAGTACGCCGCGGGTCGCACCCCCAACCCCTGCATGCGCTGCAACGAGCGCATCAAGTTCGCCGCCCTGCTCGAGAAGGCCCTCGCGCTCGGCTTCGACGCGGTGTGCACCGGGCACTACGCGACCGTCGTCACCGACGACCAGGGCGAGCGAGAGCTGCACCGCGCCTCGGCCTGGGCCAAGGACCAGTCGTACGTGCTCGGCGTCCTCACCGCCGACCAGCTGGCGCACTCGATGTTCCCGCTCGGGGCCACGCCCTCGAAGGCCGAGGTGCGTGCCGAGGCCGCCGCCCGTGGCCTCAGCGTCGCGGCGAAGCCCGACAGCCACGACATCTGCTTCATCCCCGACGGCGACACCCGCGGCTGGCTCGCGGAGCGCGTCGGCGCCGAGCAGGGCGACATCCTCGACCGCTCGGGCGAGACGATCGGCACGCACCAGGGCGCGCACGCGTTCACGGTCGGGCAGCGCAAGGGGCTGAACGTCGGGTTCCCGTCGGACGACGGCAAGCCCCGCTTCGTGCTCGAGGTGCGACCGGTCGACAACACGGTGGTGGTGGGGCCGAAGGAGGCGCTCGACATCGCCGAGATCGCCGGCGGCTCGTACACGTGGGCCGGACGCGCGCCGGTCGACCCCACGACGGCGTTCGACTGCGACGTCCAGATCAGGGCCCACGCCGACCCCGTCCCGGCCGTCGCGCGGGTGTCGGTGGTCGAGGGTAGAACGGAGCTCGTGATCACTCCCCACGAGCCCCTCAGCGGCGTCGCCCCCGGGCAGACCGCCGTCGTCTACGTCGGCACCCGCGTGCTCGGCCAGTGCACGATCGACCGGACGGTCAGCGCCGTCCCGGTCCCCGCGCCGTGAGCGACGGGCCTGCGGACGACGGGGCCGTCCCCGACGTCACGCCCGACGACCTCGCCGCCGCCCGTGACGAGGTCGCGCAGCTGACGTCACGCGTCCTCGAGCTGCGCGACCAGTACTACGAGGGCAACGCCTCGACGGCGTCCGACTCCGACTACGACGCGCTCGTGCGGCGGCTGGCCGAGCTCGAGGGCGAGCACCCCGAGCTGCTGAAGGCCGACAGCCCAACGCAGACCGTGGGCGGCCGGGCCGAGACGACGCAGTTCGCCCCTGTCGAGCACGCCGAGCGCATGCTCAGCCTCGACAACGTCTTCAGCGACGACGAGCTCGCCGAGTGGGCCGGCAAGGTCGAGCGCGACGCCGGGGCCGAGCGCGTCCGGTTCCTCTGCGAGCTCAAGATCGACGGGCTCGCCATCAACCTGCGCTACGAGCACGGGGTGCTCGTCACGGCCGCCACCCGTGGCGACGGCGTCGTGGGAGAAGACGTCACGGGCAACGTCCTCACCATGGGGACGATCCCCGAGCGTCTCGAGGGCACCGGCCACCCCCCGATCGTCGAGGTGCGCGGTGAGATCTTCTTCCCGGTCGCCGAGTTCGACCAGCTGAACGCCCGCCAGCGCGAGGCAGGCGAGCGCGTCTTCGCGAACCCGCGCAACGCCGCGGCCGGCTCGCTGCGGCAGAAGGCCGAGGGCAAGAGCCCGGAGAAGCGCGCCCTGATGGACGCCCGCCTCCGCAGCCTGCGGATGCTCGTGCACGGCATCGGCGCCTGGCCCGTCCGCGAGCTCGAGCGCGACACCGACGTCCACAGCCAGAGCGAGGTCTACGACCTCCTCGCCTCGTGGGGCCTGCCCATCTCGACGCACCACCGCGTCTACGACACGGTGCCCGAGGTGGCGGCGTTCATCCACGACTACGGCGTGCGCCGGTCGAGCGTCGAGCACCAGATCGACGGCATCGTCGTCAAGGTCGACGACCTCGCCCTGCACGACGAGCTCGGCGCCACCAGCCGGGCGCCGCGCTGGGCGACGGCGTTCAAGTACCCGCCCGAAGAGGTGAACACCGAGCTGCTCGACATCGTCGTGAGCGTCGGCCGCACCGGTCGCGCCACGCCGTTCGCCGTGATGCGCAAGGTCGAGGTCGCGGGCAGCGAGGTGCGCCAGGCGACCCTGCACAACCAGCAGGTCGTCAAGGCCAAGGGCGTGCTGATCGGCGACACCGTCGTGCTGCGGAAGGCCGGCGACGTCATCCCCGAGGTGCTCGGCCCGGTCGTGGAGCTGCGCGACGGCAGCGAGCGGGAGTTCGTCATGCCCACCGAGTGCCCCGAGTGCGGCACGACCCTGCGCCCGGCGAAGGAGGGCGACGTCGACCTCCGCTGCCCCAACGCCGAGAGCTGCCCCGCGCAGGTGCGCGGCCGCGTCGAGCACATCGCCTCGCGCGGCTCGCTCGACGTCGAGGGCCTCGGCGAGGTCGCGGCGGCCGCGCTGACGCAGCCCGTCGAGCCGGCGACGCCGCCGCTCCGCACCGAGGCGGGCCTGTTCGACCTGACGATGAGCGACATCTTCCCCGTGCGGGTGGTCGTGCGCGACTCCGAGACGGGCATGGAGAAGCTCGAGGCCGACGGCGTGCCCAAGCTCGTCACGCCGTTCCGGCGGCGCCGTGCGAAGAAGGACGGTCCCTTCGACCCGGACGCCACGGAGTTCGCCGGCGACGAGACGAGCGTGCCGTCGAAGACGGCGATCGAGATGCTCGCCAACCTCGAGGCGGCGAAGACGAGCCCGCTCTGGCGCATCCTCGTCGGCCTCAGCATCCGCCACGTCGGGCCGGTCGCCGCCCGGGCGCTGGCCGGCCACTTCGGCTCGCTCGACGCGATCCGAGCCGCGACCCGCGACGAGCTGGCCGCCGTCGACGGCGTGGGCGGCATCATCGCCGACGCCCTGCGCGACTGGTTCGAGGTCGACTGGCACGTCGAGATCGTCGACCGCTGGGCCGCGGCCGGCGTCCAGCTCACGACGCCCGACCACCCGGGTCCCGGCGCGGCCGTCGAGGCCGGGGGAGTGCTGTCGGGCCTGACCGTCGTCGCGACGGGCAGCCTCGAGGGCTTCAGCCGGGAGGGCGCGCAGGAGGCGATCCTCGCGGCCGGCGGGAAGGCCGGCAACAGCGTGAGCAAGAAGACCGACTTCGTGGCCGCAGGCCCCGGCGCCGGGTCGAAGCTCACGAAGGCGGAGCAGCTCGGCGTCCGCATCATCGACGCGGCCGAGTTCGCTGTCCTCCTTAAGGAGGGCCCAGCGGGGCTCGCTGTCCCCGATTCGGGGGACGAATCCTCAGCTGACTGACGAAAACCCTGGTCAGGCGGCACCTCGCTCTCTTAAGATGAGGGCGCGCATCGGCCGGGGCTGTAGGGGGTCGTGGCTCGGGTGCGCACGAGAGGGAAAGACCCGACGTGCTGTTCCTCGCTGCAGCCATCCTGTCCGCATCGATCCACCTCTCCGGGGTGGTCGCCGGTCCCGTCGAGCCCGCAGCCGCGACGGTGGGCGCGAGCCCTGAGGTGCACGCCTGGGCTTCGACGGTCGTGCCCGACGCGCCCTCGTCTGCCGACTCCTCGCTGTCCGCCGCCTGCGCGGTAGCCGCGCCCGAGGGGTGCCTCACCGTCCTGGCGACGGCGAGCGATCACGAGCTCGACGACTTCGCCGACTCGCTGGACGCCTCCGGCGACGACACCGGCACGCTCGTCGATGCGGTCGCCTCCGTCCGGACCGCCCCCGAGGTGGCGTCCTGGTGGGCCGACCTCGCCCCGTCGCGGCAGCTGGGCCTCGTCGCCCGCGTGCCCGGCCTCGTCGGCAACCTCGAGGGCGTGCCCTACACGACCAGGGACCAGGCGAACCGGCTGTTCCTCGTCGAGGCGCGCGCCGCCGTCGACGAGCGTCGGGGCACCCGGGACGAGCGCCGCGACGACGACGCCCGCGCCGCGATGCTCGGCCAGGTCGCCGCGGCCGGCGGCGGCCGTGCGGTCGGCGACGCCGACCGGCACCTCGTCGTGCTCGAC
>NZ_CAUPYL010000169.1:0-5602 GCF_963515265.1 uncultured Frigoribacterium sp. | reverse complement strand
GGCTGCCGGGGCGTCCTCGTGACCGTGCCCCCGCCTCCTGCGGGCCGGGTGCTGTTCGCCGGCGACCTCGTCGACACCGAGGCGACGGAGGCGCTCGGCCGCCGGCTCGCCGGGCTGCTGCGTGCCGGCGACCTGCTGGTGCTGACGGGGCCGCTGGGCGCCGGCAAGACCACGCTGACCCGCGGCCTCGGCGCCGGGCTGCAGGTTCGCGGCCAGGTGGCGAGCCCCACGTTCGTCCTCGCGCGCACGCACCCGACGGCCTCGGGCGTGCCGCTGGTGCACGTCGACGCGTACCGGCTGGGCGGCGCCGACGAGCTCGACGACCTCGACCTCGACTACGAGGGGTCGGTCGTCGTGGTCGAGTGGGGCGCCGGACTGCTCGACGGCGTGGCGGAGTCGTGGCTCGACGTCGTGATCGAGCGCCCGACCGGAGCGGGAGGCGGGCTCGGCGACGACGGCAGCGACCCCGAGGGCCTCCCCGGCCCCGACGGCCTCGTCGACCCCGACGCCCTCGCCGACTCCGACTCCGATCCCGACGACGTCGCCGACGAGCCGCGCCGCCTGACGATCACGGCGCACGGCCCGCGCTGGGAGGGCGTCCGGCTCACGACCGGCTGAAGCGCTGCTCTCCCACGACGCCGAGCAGCCCGAGCGCCTCGGCGGCGCCCGACCCGGGCACGGGGGTGAGCACGAGCAGCACCTGCGACTGGTCCTCGGTGAAGAGCGCCTGGCAGTGCACCTCGATCTCGCCGACCTCGGGGTGCCGCAGGGTCTTGTGCTCGTCGAAGCGGCTGCCCACCTCCTGCAGGTCCCAGTAGCGACGGAACTCGTCGCTCGACGCGAGGAGGCTCGCCACGACGCGCGCCGCCAGCGGATCGGGATCGGGCATCGACGCGGCCACGCGCAGCTGCGCGACCTGGAGCCGGCCCTGGTGCTCGTGGTCGTGCTCCGGGTACTGGCCGCGCGCCTCCGGGTGGGCGAACCAGCGGTGGATGCCGCTGCGGTCGAGGCCGGTCCAGCCGAGCCCGTCGCCGAAGACGGCGGCGGCCAGCCTGTTCTGCGCCAGCGTCTCGCCGAGCTCGGTGATGACGAGGGCCGGGGTGTCGTCGAGGCGGTCGAGCACGCGCATCAGGCCGGGGCTGACGTGCGGCGAGCGGCGTGCGCGGCGGGGAGCCTCGTGGCCGGCGAGGCGGAACAGGTGGTCGCGCTCGTCGAGGTCGAGGCGCAGCCCGCGGGCGATGGCCGTGAGCATCTGGTCGGAGGGCTGCGGCCCCCGGCGCTGCTCGAGACGGGCCCAGTAGTCGGACGACATGCCGACGACCGCGGCGATCTCCTCCCGCCGCAGGCCGGCGGTGCGACGACGGGCGCCGGCGGGCAGGCCGACGTCGGAGGGCTGCAGCGCCTCGCGGCGTGCGCGGAGGAACTCGGCGAGTCCGGGACGGTCCATGGGCCCATCCTCGCCCCTGGCGGCGGCGCGGACCAGGGACCGGCGCTCCCCCGATCGGCGCTCCCTTCCCGGGCAGGGAGGCGCGGCGCAGGCTGGACGGCGACGGGCCCCTGGCCCCGACGCCGCCGGACGACACCGGCGGGCCACACGACCGAGGAGACACCATGAAGACCACCGGGAACACCGTCCTGATCACCGGCGCCACGTCGGGCATCGGCCTCGGCCTCGCCGAGCGCCTGAGCGCCCGCGGCGACACCGTGGTCGTCGCCGGACGCCGCCGCGCGCTGCTCGACGAGATCGTCGCGACGCACCCCGGCGTGCACGCGGTCGAGCTCGACGTGGCCGACCCCGAGTCGATCCGCGCGGCGTTCGAGACCGTCACCCGCGAGCACCCCGACCTCGACGTCGTCGTCACGATGGCGGGCATCATGCTCCCCGAGGACCTGCGCGACCCCGCCCACCTCGACGTCGCCGAGTCGATCGTCACGACGAACCTGCTCGGCACGATCCGCACCGCCGCCGCGTTCGGCCCCTGGCTCGCGGCCAAGCCGGACGGCGTGCTGATGACCGTGTCGTCGGGCCTGGCGTTCGTGCCCCTGCCCGTGACTCCGACCTACTCCGCCACGAAGGCCGCCGTGCACTCGTTCACCCAGAGCCTCCGCGTGCAGTGGGCCGACACGCCCCTCCAGGTCGTCGAGCTCGTGCCGCCGGCCGTGCAGACGACGCTGATGGGCCAGCAGGACGACGAGTCGGCCATGCCGCTCGAGGAGTTCCTCGACGAGACCGTGCGGATCCTCGAGCAGCAGCCCGACGTCGAGGAGGTGCTCGTCCAGCGCGTGCGGTTCCTCCGCGACGCCGAGGCCGAGGGGCGCCACGCGGACGTGCTCGCCCTCCTCTCGCAGCACCGCTGACCTCGCCGTCCCCCTCCTCATTCAGGAACATCCGTCCTGATCCGCGCAGGGGAGGGACTCGAGGTCCTGAGCCGTGCACGGTTCAGGAACCGTCGTGGTCGTCGTCCTGAGTCCTGCTGCGCAGGCGTCCGATCCGAGGCGAGGAGGCGCGGGCCGCGTCGGCGGCACCGCCTACGATTGACCTCGTGATCCTGGCCATCGACACCTCCGCCGGCACGGCCGTCGCCGTCGTCGACCGCGACGGCGGGGTCCTCGCCGAGCGGTCCGTCGCCGGCACCCGTCGGCACGCCGAGGTGATCGGCACGCTGATCGAGGCCGTCACGGCCGAGGCCGGCGTCGCCGCGCGCGACCTCAGCGCGGTCGTCGCGGGCGTCGGGCCCGGCCCGTTCACCGGTCTCCGGGTCGGCATCGTCGCCGCCCGTGCCTACGCGTTCGGCGCCGGGGTGCCCTGCCTCGCCGTCGGCAGCCACGACGCGGTCGCGTTCGAGCGCCTCAGCGCGCAGGCCGGCAGGTCCGTCTCCGACGCCGGCGGTCGTCTCGACTCCCCGCTCGTGGTCGTGACCGACGCGCGCCGCCGCGAGGTGGCCTGGACGGCGTGGTCGGGCCTCGACGACGACGGCCTCCCCGTGTCCGTCGGGGGGCCGGCGCTCGTGGTGCCGGCGCTCCTCGACGAGGCGACCGGCGCCTCCTCGACCTGGCCCCGCACCGACCCCGACGACACCGTCGTCTCGGCCGGCGCGCTCGGCATGCTGGCCGAGCGCCTGTTCGAGCACGGCCGTCCGTTCGCCGACGCGGCTCCCCTGTACCTGCGTGAGCCCGACGTCACGCCGGCGGCCCGGCCGAAGACGGTCAGCCAGTGAGCTTCCGGCTGCGACGCGCCTCCGTCGACGACCTCGACGCCGTCATGGCGATCGAGACGTCGGTCTTCGTGAACGACGCCTGGTCGAGCGAGGGGATGGCGCACGAGCTCGCCTCCCGCGACGGCTTCTACCTCGTCGCCACGCCCGATGCCGATGACACCCGCATCGTGGGCTACAGCGGGCTCATGGTGCTGCCCGGCGCTCCCGACGCCGACGTGCAGACCATCGCCGTGCTGCCCGAGGCTCGGCGCTCGGGGCTCGGACGCGCGCTGATGGGCCAGATGATCGCCGAGGCCCGGCGTCGCGGCGTCCGCGAGGTGTTCCTCGAGGTGCGTGCCGACAACCCCGGGGCGCAGAGCCTCTACGAGTCGCTCGGCTTCGAGGCGATCGCGGTGCGCCCCCGCTACTACATGCCCGACGCCGTCGACGCGGTCGTCATGCGGCTGCGGGTGCCGGCGACGACGACCGAGCTCGCGGGCACGACGAGCCAGACGACCGAGAGCGAGAAGCTGCCGTGACCGAGACCGCCGCCTCCTCGGCCCCGCTCCGCGCCCCCGTCGTGCTCGGCATCGAGACGAGCTGCGACGAGACCGGGGTCGGCATCGTGCGCGGCACCGAGCTGCTCGCCAACGTCATCTCGTCGTCGATGGACGAGCACGCCCGCTACGGAGGCGTCGTGCCCGAGGTCGCCGCCCGCGCCCACCTGGACGCGATGGAGCCCGCCCTGCGAGCGGCGCTCGCCGAGGCCGGGCTGACGCTCGACGAGGTCGACGCGATCGCCGTCACGAGCGGCCCCGGGCTGGCCGGCGCCCTCATGGTCGGGGTCGGCGCGGCCAAGGCGCTCGCGCTCGCCACCGGCAAGCCCCTCTACGCCGTGAACCACCTCGTCGGACACGTCGGTGCCGACGTGCTGCGCGACGACGGCAGCGACCTCGAGCTGCCGACCGTCGCCCTCCTCGTCTCGGGCGGCCACACGTCGCTGCTGCACGTGCGCGACCTCGTCGACGACGTCGAGCTGCTCGGCGAGACGATCGACGACGCTGCGGGCGAGGCATTCGACAAGGTCGCCCGACTGCTCGGCCTGCCCTACCCCGGCGGGCCGCACATCGACCGCGTCGCCGTCGGGGGAGACCCGGCCGCGATCCGGTTCCCCCGCGGGCTCACCCTGCCGAAGGACAGGGCGGCCCACCGCTGGGACTTCTCGTTCTCGGGGCTCAAGACCGCCGTCGCCCGGTGGGTCGAACGCCGCCGCGACGAGGGGCAGGAGGTGCCGGTCGCCGACGTGGCCGCCAGCTTCCGCGAGGCGGTCGCCGACGTCCTGCTCACGAAGGCGCTCGACGCCTGTGTCGAGCTCGGCGTGCCCCGTCTCCTGCTCGGCGGGGGCGTCGTCGCCAACGCGCGCGTGCGGCAGCTCGCGGAGGAGCGCTGTGCGGCAGCCGGGGTCGAGCTGCGCGTGCCGCCCCTGTCGCTCTGCACCGACAACGGCGCGATGATCGCGGCCCTCGGCGCACAGCTCGTCTCCCGGGGGCGGGCGCCGTCGCCGCTCGACTTCGGGGCGGACTCCACGCTGCCGGTGACGGTCGTCCAGGTCTGACGCGCGCCGCGCCTCCGCCGTCCACAGCCCCCGTGCGCTGCCGAGCCGTCGTTGGCCCCTCGCGCTAAGGTGGGGGCCTCACGACCAAGGAGACCCCGGACATGACCGATCAGAACCCGGCCCCCCAGGGCCAGCCGTACCAGCAGGACGCCTACCAGCAGAACCCGTACCAGGCACCCCCGGCGCCGAACGGCGGCTACGGCGCCCCGGCCCAGCGCAACTCGCTCGCCCTCGTCGCCCTGATCCTCGGCATCGCCGGCTTCTTCACGGGCATCGCGAGCATCGGCGCCATCGTCGTCGGCCACATCTCGCTGAGCCAGATCAAGAAGACCGGCGAAGAGGGCCGTAGCATGGCGCTGTGGGGCACGATCCTCGGCTACGCCGCGATCGCGCTGGGCATCATCCTCGTGATCATCTTCGTCGTCTTCTTCGCGGCCGCCGCCTCGGCAGGTCTCGGCGACTACGAAACCTACTGAGACATCCGTGGGCCTCGTGCCCGCGATCCGAGTCCTGGATCGGCTCCTCGACTCGGTGGATAGCATGACGGGGTCCGCGCCCACCGGCGCGGGCCCCGTTCCCGCATCCTGAGCGTGCCGACCGCACGACTCGTCCGCAGCAGCCCCGCACGCGAAAGGCTCCCCATGGCCACCGACGACCCGAACACCGAGCAGCCGGCACCCGGCTCGGCTCCTGCGCCCGCCCCGTCGCGCGAGCACGCGCCTGCCTCGTCGGGCGACCACGACCGACCTGCCTCGTCGCCGCCGCTGCCGCCCACCGCCTTCCCCGGCGC
>NZ_CAUPYL010000168.1:0-5650 GCF_963515265.1 uncultured Frigoribacterium sp. | reverse complement strand
TTGTTTCGTACCGCGTTTCGAGGCGGGGCTCACACGGGGGGCGGCAGTGTCAGGCCCGCAGGGGCGCCGCCGCGAGCGGAAACCCGAGCGCGGCGGCGACGCCCGGCGCGACGACCGCTCCCGCGACGACGTTGAGCCCGGCGGCGAGGGCCGGGTCCGCCGCCGTGGCCGCCTCCCAGCCCTGGTCGGCCACCGCCACCACGTACGGCAGCGTCGCGTTGGTCAGCGCGCGCGTCGAGGTCTCGGGCACGGCGCCCGGCATGTTCGCGACGCAGTAGTAGACCGTGTCGTGCACGGCGAAGGTGGGGTCGTCGTGGGTGGTCGGCCGAGACCCCTCGAAGCAGCCGCCCTGGTCGATCGCGATGTCGACGAGCACGGCGCCCGGCTTCATCGTCGCGACCATCTCGTCGGTGACGAGCTTCGGGGCCGCCGCCCCGGGGATCAGCACCGACCCGATCACGAGGTCGGCCTCGCGCACCTGCGCGGCGATCTCGAAGGGCGACGAGTGCCGCGTGGCGACCCGGCCGTCGAAGCGCGACTCGAGCGCACGGAGGCGCGGCAGCGACAGGTCGACCACGGTCACGTCCGCGCCCAGGCCGAGGGCGTTCGCGGCCGCGTGCTCGCCGGCGACCCCGCCGCCGATCACGACGACCTTCGCGGACGGCGTGCCGGGCACGCCGCCGAGCAGGGTGCCGCGACCGCCGGAGGCGCGCATCAGGTGGTACGCCCCGACCGTGATCGACAGGCGCCCTGCCACCTCGCTCATCGGCTGCAGCAGCGGCAACGAGCGGTCGGGCAGCTGCACCGTCTCGTAGGCGATCGCGGTCGTGCCCGAGGCGACCAGCGCCTCCGTCAGGGGCCGGTCGGCGGCGAGGTGCAGGTAGGTGAAGACGACCTGGTCGGCGCGCAGGTGGCGGTGCTCGGACGCGATCGGCTCCTTGACCTTGAGCAGCAGGTCGGCGGCGGCCCAGACCTCGTCGGCGGTCTCGACGATCGTCGCGCCGACCGCGGCGAAGTCGTCGTCGTGGATGCGCGAGCCCAGCCCCGCGCCCGCCTGCACGAGCACCTCGTGGCCGCGACGCACCAGGGCGTCGGCCCCGGCGGGCGTGAGGGCCACCCGGTTCTCGTTGTTCTTGATCTCGGTGGGGACTCCGACGCGCACGGCTGCTCCGATCTTCGTCAGGAGCGCCTCGTCGCGACCCTGCTCATCCAGTGTGACCCGATCGTGGCGATCGTTCGTTTCGGACCTGTTTCGACCGAAGCATCTTCTGCGAAGATGCCCCCATGGCTGCATCCGACCCGAGAGAAGGCGTCCCCGCGAGTGCAGGGCCGAACGATCTTCGCGCCCCCGGCCCGCTCGACGAGCTCGACCTGCGCCTCCTCGACGTGCTCGGGACGGACGCGCGCATCTCGAACGCCGCGCTCGCGGCGGCGGTGGGCGTCGCGCCCTCGACGGCGCACGTGAGGCTGCGCTCGCTGATCGACCGCGGGGTGGTGACGGGGTTCCTGACGAGCATCGACCAGCGGAGCCTCGGGCTGCCGCTGCAGGCGATCGTCGGCGTGACCCTGCGGCCGGGGTCGCGGCAGGCCGCGATCACCGCCTTCTCGGAGGCCGTGCGGAGCTTGCCGCAGGTGCTGCAGGTGTTCTTCCTCGGCGGGCACGACGACTTCATCGTGCACATCGCCGTGGCCGACTCGAGCGAGATCCGCACCTTCGTGGTCGACCACCTCTCCGCCCAGCCGTCGGTCGCCTCGACCCGCACGAGCATCGTGTTCGACTACCACCGCAACGGGGTCGCGGCGTCCTTCCGCTGAGGTCGAGCACGAGGAGGCGCGGGTCACGATCCGGCAGGAGGCGCGGGTCACGGTCCCCTGGGAGTCGCGGTCGGCCTCCGCCCGCCTCGCCTACCGTCCGCCTCATGCGATCGACACGAGCAGCTCTCACGAACCGGACCCCAGCCCGCGCGACCCTCGCCAGCACCCCGTCACGCAGCACCCCGTCACCCCGCACGCGCCAGTCCCGCACGACGTCGGCCCGCGCGACCCTGACCGGCGCCGCACTCGCCGTCGCGGTGCTCGGGGTCACGGCCGGCTGCACCTCCGCGGAGGCCGAGGGGACGACACCGACGGTGACCGTCACCTCCGCCCCCGACCCCGTCCCCTCCGCGTCGGCGACCTCTGCCGCCTCGCCCGCGGTCGAGCTCGTCCGCGAGTACCTCGACGCCGCCGCGGCCGGCGACGCGGCCGCCGCCTGGGCCCTGCTCACGCCCGAGGCGCAGGCCTTCTACCCGTCCGAGCAGCAGTTCGCCTCGCTGTTCGGACGGGACGGAACCGTCACTCCGGAGGCGGCCGGGCAGCTCGCCGCGGCGACCTTCGAGGAGACGAAGGCCTTCGAGGACGTCGTCACCGTGGTCAGCGCGACGACCGAGGCCGAGGCCGACGCGTGGATCGTCCGCGAGTCGTCGGCGGGCCTCCGCATCGACGACGCCGGCGTCCCCTCGACCGGTGACTCGGTCTACGAGTGGACGAACCCGGCCGTCGGCGCCGAGGACGTCGCCGCGACCGCGGACGCGGGTGCCGCCCCCTTCGACGACTCGGCGCCCGCCTCCCTGACGTTCGCGTCGCCGGCCTCTGCCGACGCGACCGGCCCCTCGACGGTCGGCTACCCGAACGGGGTCTTCGCGTTCGTCGACGGGGTGGAGACCCCCACGGACGAGCCCGTCTCCGCCGGCTCGGGCCGCGAGTTCACGATCCCCGTGGGCTCGGCCTCGAGCGACGGCGCGCCGCGCGGCCTGACGGTCGTCTGGCAGGTCGGGACGACGTCGCCGTCGTCATTCCGCAGCAGCACCGTCCTGCTCTGAGCGACGGGCGGTCGTGCACCCGGGCAGCTCGCAGCCGGCCCGCCAGGCCGGCTAGCGCGCCCAGTCCTCCAGGTCGACCGCGATGACGAGGTCGGACCACGCGTCGGGGTCGAGCTCGACGTCGTCGATCGTCCCGATGGTCACGTGGTCGCCCGGGCGCACGAGCACCGCGAGGACGCCCCGGTCGGCGGTCGGGACGTCGACGAACGAGGCGCCCGTGACGACGGCGTCGAGCACCCGCCCCTTGAGGGCGGACACGTCCGCGTCCGCCGCCAGGCGATACTTGTGGCGGTCGAGGGTCAGGAAGGTGGATGCCATGGTTCTCTCGTCTCGTCGCTGGCCGCCGAGGGAGTGGCGGCACGATCGCGTCGGGCCCGAGGTCCAGGGGTCTCTCACGTCTCCGGCAAGCGTCGCACGACGTGCGCTCCCACGCCAGGGGGCCGGGTAACCTCACATCCATGGACGACCTCACTCGCGTGGACGACACGGACCTGGCCGGCAGCGTGCTCGCGTCCCTGCCCGTCACCGGCGTCTCCGTGTCGACGATGGGCGAGCTGCTCCGCACCGAGACGGTGTCGGCGAGCGACCCGACCGCGGCGCGACTGGACGAGCTCCAGTTCGACCTCGGCGAGGGGCCCTGCTGGGACGCCGTCGCCGAGCGGCGTCCCGTGCTCGAGGGCAGCCTCCGGCTCTCCCCGCGGCGCACCTGGCCGGCCTTCTCGCGTGCCCTGCTCGACCACGAGGGCGTCGAGGCCCTCTTCGCGTTCCCGCTCCTGCTCGGCCCGCTCGCCCTCGGCGCGATGGACCTGTGGTGCGACCGTCCGGGCGAGCTCCCCGACGCGAGCGCGCGCCGCGCCTCCGCGCTGGCCGACGACCTCAGCCGCCACCTCCTGCGCCGTGCCGTGCGCGACGTGGCCGACGACCAGGCCGAGGAGGTTCGGGTCGACAAGTACTCCCGACGTCGCGTCCACCAGGCGACCGGCATGGTGCTCGCCCAGGCCGACGTCTCCGCGGAGGACGCCGAGCTGCTGCTGCAGGGCCGCGCGTTCGCCGAGGGCGTGTCGATGACCGACATCGCCGACGCCGTCCTCGAGGGACGCGTGAGCTTCGCCGCCGCCCCGGACGGCCCCCGCCCCGACGAGCCGGAGCAGGAGTGGTGAGCGAGGCGGGCCGTGAGGCCGTCCTCGTCGATGCCTTCGCCACCCTGGCCGACAGCCTCGTCGCCGGGTTCGACGTCATCGAGCTGCTGCAGACGCTCGTCGAGACCTGCCGGTCCGTCCTGGACGTCCAGGAGGCGGGCATCCTGCTCGCCGACGAGGACGGCGACCTCGACGTGGTCGCGTCGACGAGCGAGGCGAGCACCCTCGTCGAGACGATGCAGCTGGACGCTCGCTCCGGCCCGTGCTGGACGTGCTTCACCACGGCGGAGCCCGTCTCGCTGCCGAACGTCGCCGTCGACCAGGGGCGCTGGCCGGAGTTCGCCGCCGTCGCCCGTGAGCAGGGCTTCCGATCGGTGCACGCCGTGCCGCTCCGCCTCAGAGGGACGGTCATCGGCACCCTCAACCTGCTGCGCACCTCCGTGGGCGCCCTCAACGAGCGCGACGTGAGGGTCGGGCAGGCGCTCGCCGACGTCGCGACGATCGGGATCCTGCAGGAACGCACGCTGCGCGAGAGCGCGGTCGTGCAGGAGCAGCTGCAGGGCGCGCTCGACACCCGCGTCGTGATCGAGCAGGCCAAGGGCGTCGTCGCGCACGTGCGCCGCGTGAGCACGGACGAGGCGTTCGTGCTCATCCGTCAGCACGCCCGCAGTCGGCGGCTCAAGCTGGCCGACGTCGCCGTGCAGCTCGTCGAGCGCCGCCTGACGCTCTAGCGCTGCCCGGAACTCGGTCACAGGGCGAACGGAGCAGCCGCGGGCCCCTCCTCCGTGAACGAGCACGGCGTCAGCGCCGTAGATTCGACGGATGTTCCTCTCCCACGAGGTCGACCCCCGGTCGGCCACGGCTGTGGTCCGCGCTCGCCTGCCGCGCTCGGTGGCCGGCTCCCTCGAGCTCGCCGCCGACCTGACCCGCCGAGGAGGCGCGGCACCCGTTCCCGGGGCCGGCTCGACCGCCGACCTGTGGCTGGCCCTCGCGACCCTCGCTGCCCACGACGTCGGAGCGGCCCGGGCGGTCGAGCCGCACCTCGACGCGACCGCGATCCTCGACCAGGCGCGGGAGGCGGGCACGGTCGTGCTGCCGACCCGCGCCTCCTCGGCGGACCGGTTCACCTGGGGCGTCTTCGCGGCCGAGGGCCCGGGCGCGAAGCTCGTCGCGGAGCCCGCCGAGCCCGCCGGCTCGGCGACCGCCGCAGGTGCGGGTGACGACGCCCGCACCTCCTGGACGCTCACCGGCACCAAGCCGTGGTGCTCGCTCGCGGGCGTGCTCGACGGCGCGCTCGTCACCGCCTGGGTCGGCGACGAGCGCCGCTTGTTCGCCGTCGACCTCCGCCAGCCCGGCGTCGAGGTCGTGCCCGGCGCCTGGCACGCGCGCGGCCTGGTCGAGATCCCCTCGGGGCCCGTGACGTTCTCGTCCGTGCCGGCGACACCCGTCGGTGAGCCTGGCTGGTACCTCCGTCGCCCCGGCTTCGAGTGGGGCGGCATCGCCGTCGCCGCCTGCTGGTACGGCGGCGCGGTCGGCGTGGCCGGCGCCCTGCTGAGGTCCGCGGTCGCCCGCGACCCCGACCCGTGGCTGCTCCGGGCGCTCGGCGTCGTCGACGAACGCCTCGGCGACGCGCGTCGCGCACTGGAGGAG